>JAWVYR010000006.1:0-22929 GCA_033722635.1 Balneolaceae bacterium
GAGCCGGGCAGCAGCCCTTCTTCCGGCGCTTCAAATTTTTGTGTTGTATAGATATGAAATTCACCCGGCTTCAATGTTATTGTAGTATCGGTGTCGGAGACATTTAGCGTGTCGCCGGTGAAGTAATTGTACCAGGGTCCGGACGTTGAGAATGCCGGTTGAATACTGCCGTTGGTGACATCAAAGTTGCCGATGACCGACACCTCCATTTCGGGATGGCTGATGTTGATACGCTTTAGGGCACTGCCCACATTCATCGAAACCTGTGAATTGACGGAGGTAAAGGCGGGATGGGAATTTCGAAGCCGTAACAGGGCTTTGAATGTTTTATACACTCTGATACGATCCACATCCGCATAGTAGTCCCATTTGATCGGCTTTTCACCGGTTCGTCCGTTTTCTTCGATGCTCACATCGTACCCCAGTTCTCCAAATTGCCAGATCATCTTCGGGCCCGGCAGGGTAAAAAAGAAAGCCCCGCCCAGTTTGATCCGGTTGAGGGCGGTGGCCAGCTGCCTGACGTCATAATCGCCCGAACTGTTACCGAAACGAAGGTTTTTTACCATCAGGCGTTCCTCGTCGTGGCTTTCCATGTATCCGATCAGGTGGGGCCGGCTCCATCCCCGGTTGCCGTGGTATACACCGGAAAAATCACTTTTGCTGTTATCGTGATAGCCCATGGTGGCTTCATTGTAGCTGGAATTCATATTGCCCCACAGCATCATGCCGTAGTCCGAGAGTTCCTGTTCTTCGCTGTTGTCGGCAAAGTGTTCCAATATCACATAGGCCGAATCATCCACGCTCCAGATCTGGTCGGCCATCCGCTTCAGCAGTCGGATGCGGGAGGCATCATATTGGCCCCAGGCTGAAACATTGCCCAAGGTATTCTTTTGTGTAAACCCCTTGGAAAGGTCGAAACGGAAGCCGTCGAACCTGAATTCGTTCAACCAGTATGCATTGACCCGGTCCACAAAGTACTGCGTGGCCCTGCTCTCGTGGTTGAAATCAAAACCGACGTTGAAATCATGCTTTGGTTCGGTATTCAGGTAGGGGTTTAGCGAGGTCGGTTTACCAAAATCTCCTTCATTCCACAGCCGCACGAGCGGCGACGGACCCCAGGCGTGGTTCAGTACCATATCCAGTATGATCACCATCCCCCGGCCGTGGCATTCGTCGATGAACCGTTTGAGATCATCAGCCGGCCCGTAGTATTTGTCCGTAGCCAGATGAAAGGTGGGATTGTAGCCCCAGCTGCTGTTGGCATCGAACTCCATGATCGGCATCAGCTCGATCGCATTCACACCCAGCCGTTCCAGGTAGTCCAGTGTATCGGTCAGGGTTTCATAGTCGTGGTCGGCCAGAAAATCCCTGACCAGCAGTTCGTAAATCACCAGATCTTCCCTGTCCGGGCGGTCAAAATTGTCATGCTGCCAGCTGAAGGCCTCCTTGCCGGGTTGCAGTACCCCCACCAGGTGGGAGGTCTGGCCGGCAGGATAGGGCTTGAGCCCCGGATAGATCGATTCGGGAATAAGCGGGTCGTTCTGGCCGTCCAGTATTTTCTCGGAATAGGGATCGGCCACTCTGATCTCCCCGTCCACCAGGTACTGAAATGCGTATTCGGAGCCGGGAGAGAGGTTGCCGATCTCAGTCCAGTAATAGATGCTGTCGGCATTTACCGAATCACGCTTCATGAAGTGGCTCGCATCGATCTGCCAGTTGTTGAAATCTCCTACTACATATACGAAATCTTTGTGGGGGGCAAAAAGCGAGAGGCGCACAGTACTGCCATCGACATAGGTAATCCCATCTCTCAAACCCGCGGGGCGGGACTCGTCTATCCTGTCGGGATTGACAAACAGGGTGGTGGTATCGGCATCGCTGTTTGTTCCATCGGTGCCTGAAAGAATCAGTGTTACTTTGCCGACATTCTGGGTCTGAAAGATATGGTTGAGGGTATCATTGCTGACCGAGGCTACATCCTGCCCGTCGATATTCAAGGTAAGATCGACCGTTGATCCTTCCGCTGATGCTATACCGGTTACCGTGACTTGGGTGGATCGTTCCGCGAAAGCCGGATCCGTTGCAGGATCTGTGAATTTTACATTGAACGTGCTTTCAAATACCTCCACGAAGATATCCTGGCCGCCTTCTGCCTTGCCCTCCTTGGATCCGTCGCTGTTGCGAAAGACAAATGCCATATGGGTGATCTCTTCACCGGAGGGGACACCGTAATATTCGCGTATGGAGGGGGTGATCTCGAGTTTGTATAGATTGGTCTCCAGCCGCTCCATTTTTATTTTTGGAATATTCTCTCCCCAGTCGGCAACCACATACCGCCAGTCGGAACCGTCACTGCTGAACTCCGTGATGACACCGGTATGCGCGTAGACATCGCCCTGATGGTCTTTCAGTCCTCCGGTTCCCTGGGTGGCATCAAAAAAGATGGTGACCGCTTCCCCCGCCACCGGAAATTCCGGATCGGTCGTCACGATCTGGGCATTCATCGTTTGAGTGACGGCACACAGGAGAACAGTGAAATACGTCAGGCGAAGCATGGATAACATGAGACAATTTAAAGGACTATTGAAAGCTGAGAATTGAATAGTTATAAATATTTTTAAGCAATTATTTTCTGCTGCCTGTTTTTATTCATAATATCCTTTGATTGAGTCTGTTTTTAAAAGTCAATTATTACGTTAGGGATTGTAGTCCAGGTTTTAAATTCTGATAACGGTACTATATCTTAGTTTGACAAATTAAATGCTATACTGAACAAAGAATATAGCAGGGCGGTAATTTAAAATAAGATCTATGAAAAAAATAATTAGTGGCATTCAGCAGGTGGGTATCGGGGTGCCTGATGAGGAACGGGCATTTGATTGGTACCGTCAGCACTTCGGTATGGATATCTGCCTGTTTCAGGATGCTGCAGAGGCCCATCTGATGGCGGAATATACCGGGGATGAAGTACAGACGCGTTCCGCCACCCTTGCGATGAACATGCAGGGTGGAGGTGGGGTTGAGATTTGGCAATACACCAGCAGAGATCCCAATCCCCCGCATTTTGAAGTGAAGTTGGGAGACCTTGGCCTGTTTTGCACACGGATAAAGTGCAGAAACCCGAATAAGACCTATCGGAAATTTGAATCGAAGAACTTGAATCTCTTGAACGGGGTATCGCAGAATCCGGACGGCTCCTCTCATTTCTTTGTTAAGGATCCTCACGGTTTTGTGTTTCAGATCGTAAACGGCAACAGCTGGTTTACCAATGGCAGCCACCACACCGGGGGTATTGCCGGCTGTATGATCGGGGTCAGTGATATCGAACGGTCCCTGCCGTTATACCGCGACATCCTCGAATACGACACGATCGAATATGACAAAACCGGTGTATTCGAGGATCTCCAGGGCCTTCCGGGCAGCGACCAGAGACTCCGTCGGGTGCTGCTGAGCCACAGCGAACCGCGGAAGGGCTCCTTCAGCCGGTTGCTGGGACCCAGCAAAATCGAACTAATCCAGACGCTTGACCGGCAGCCGAGGAAGATATTCGGCGACCGGTATTGGGGTGACCTGGGTTTCATCCACCTCTGTTTTGATGTAAAGGGTATGGACCAGTTGAAAAAGGAATGCAGGGAGATGGGATACACCTTTACGGTCGACAGCAAGAATTCATTCGATATGGGAGAGGCGGCCGGGCGTTTCGGCTATATTGAGGATCCGGACGGCACACTCATCGAATTTGTGGAGACCCACAAGATACCGATTTGGGAAGCGGTCGGCTGGTATCTGGATCTTCGGAATAAGGCCCCCGAAAAACCGATTCCAAAGTGGCTGCTACAGTTTCTCCGGATCAACCGGGTGCGCTCCTGAATTTGGATTCAGGAGGGACCATATCCGATCGGTCAGCCTTTCTATCTTTTCCATTGACCTGTGTTTCATCTTTTCCATCCATCGGAGGCGCAGCTGCTGTCTCCAGCATAGAAACTGCTCCCACAGGTTGATGCTCAGTATGCCGGACAAGGGCAGGCTCAGTAAATAAGCGAGTGCCCACTGCCAGCTGTCTGTCAGTAGATAGATGAATCCAGCCTGTATCAGATAAAAAACCGGAAACAGCAATAGACCCGCCACCAGTTCTATCGAACTTTTAAACTGCTCATCATCCACCGGATCAGCCGACCGCTGGGTCAGTTTCCACGGAACCAGGTTGTTCAGCCATCCATAAATGACTGCCGGCGCTGCCAGGAGCAGCAGCAAGCCCTTCAAAACAAAGTTGCGGGTCGTCATACGGGGTATCAGCGAAAGATCCCAGTCGAGCCGGTAATGTTTCAGCATCAGTTTCAGTTTGTTGAGCGATTCCTCCAGAGAAATAGCCAGGGTTGAATCCCGTTCAACTGCATTTTCAAAATTCCGGACTGTTTTCTTGTAGAGGGCCAACTCCTCCTGTGTATATGGGGCGTGATCCCTGAATCGCTCATCACTGATCCGGGCAAGGTGTAGCACGTCTTCCATCAGCTGGTAGTGATCCTCTTTCTTAATATCGACTGCCAGATCACGGACTCCCGCTTCTATGGTATCGGTAAGCCTGCTTATAGCCCTTGATTTATTCTCCGCATATTGGCCCATGAAATCGGCAGCATTGACTCCCGGCCCGTACCGCACGTGGATGCCATATCTCGGTTCGGTGATATTGCGGTAGTTTATGCCCACCGGTATGATCTGAAGGTCTGCAACATCGTTGCCCGAGTCGAGCGTTTCGAGGGCAATTCTTGCCAGCCCCTTTTTAAACGGGCGCACCGATTTTCGGGCGATACAGTTCCCTTCGGCGTGTATCAGCAGATTTCTGTTTTTTTCCAGCTGTTGCCTGCACCGGTCGAACACCCGCCTGTTTTGGGCCAGCAGATCCACCCTGTCCCTGGGACGGTAAACCGGCATCATGTGAAACGAGGTTAGCAGCCAGTCGACCAGCCTGCTGTTGTGAAAAACGTCGGCACGTACCAGCGGGTAGATAAACCGATCGTTGGCATAGCCGGCCGGCAGAATGAGACAGAGGGCATCGGTAAAGGCGCTTTGATGGGTGGGGGCGAAGATGATCGGCTTGCTCCACTCGACATGCTTCATCCCCGATATGGTGAAGGACCGGTGGTAGATTTTGAACCAGCTCCAGACTACCGGCCGCACCCACCAATGGGTGAAGGTCCAGCCTTTTACTTCAATATCCAAGTTGCGTTCGCTCAATGGACCGGAAATTTATTTCGGATGCAATCAGTGGCAAAAACTAATCAAATCAAAGCTGAATTACATTTGCTGCGACATATTTATGAAAAATATATCATTCGGTTCTTCACGCTAAATATTTCCGAAGGGAGGTAGATATTTTTGTAGCTTGATTGTATATATGACTCAAATCATTTAAAACATCCACAGCCATCTGGTTTCCATGCAGTCACGTCCCCATCCGATCAAGGTAATTTCTGATCTTATATCCCGTCATGATGCGCTGCGTCCCGGCAATTTTGGATTGATTGCAGCGATCTATGTCAAACTGCTTATCGAGGAGCCTTTCCGAATCGTGGAAAACCGGAACCATCAAAAAGCGATCGAGGAACACCGGCTGGATGAGGATCCGGTATTTGTCATCGGCCACTGGAGGAGCGGAACCAGTTTTCTACAGTATCTGATCGGTCAGGATCCGCAATTTGGATATCTGAGCAAGTTCCAGGCGGTGTTTCCAGCCGTATTTCTCAGTTTCGAAGAGGGATTCAAACGGTGGTTTTCGCGCTTTTTCAGAGTATTCAATCTCACGGAGGATGCGGACAATATGTCGATCAACCTGCAGCTGGACAGCCCCAGCGAGCTTGATATTGCACTAACCACCTTGTTCTCAGCGGCCAGCCCGCACTGGGGGCATATATTCCCGCAGGAGGGATGGAGTTATTTTAACAAGTATTTTTTCTTTGATGAGGCCACCGAGAAGGAGATCAGGCGCTGGAAGCGTGATTACGATTACCTGATACGGAAAACCTCCGTGAATAATGGGGGAAAGCAGCTGGTGCTCAAAAGCCCCGGCAATACGGTGCGGATGGAAAAACTGCTGGAACTCTATCCAAAGGCACGGTTCATCTTCATTTACAGGAACCCCTATGATGTGTTTTACTCCAACAAGAAACTTTGGAATCTGCTTCGGGACAATCTGGCGATGCAACCGCTCTCCGACCGGGCGATGCAGCGGCAGATACTGGTGATGTATGAAAAGATGATGCGGCGGTACCTGGAGTTGAGGCCGCAGGTGCCTGAAGGGCAGCTGGCCGAGCTGCGTTTCGAGGAGTTCGTGGAAGATCCGGTAGAGAGGATGCGCTCGGTGTATTCCCAGCTGAATTTGAGCGGTTTCGAGCAGGCTGAATCACCGATGTCGGAGTTCATCGCCAATCGGTCCCAACAAAGTGCGGGAAGCTACAGCTACGAACCGGCCGTAGTGGAAAAAATCAACAGCATGTGGAAGTTTGCGTTTGATGAATGGAATTATCCTATGATCGAGCAGCGGAGCACCGCCACGGCATCGGAGCAGCCGACGGGCTAACTGTCTTCCATGTTAATGATCGACTTGTACCTTGTAATGTTTACCTGTCTACTTAAATAGGTAGACTTTATAGATAGGGTAATTTTTTTATCAGCATCTAACACTCCCACACCTTAATACATTTTTCATTAGCCTATCCCGCGCATTCTTGTTAACATCAGCTGAATCCACATAAATCGTTACCTTATGCCGTACCGACTGGTTGAGTTTACCGCCACCAAAGAACAGGTTGAACGGGCTTCCGAAATCACGAAAGATTTTGAACCTATCCAGCAGTGGACCGATATCCTGGAGGATGACAAAGGCCGGCTGAATATCCTGACCCAGGTGGAGAAAACAGAGGAGATGATGGATGAGCTCACCGATAAATTCTCCAGCGAGGAGGGATTTCGGTTGATGCTCTTTAGCGTGGAGGCGACGGTGCCCCGCCCGGAAGATGATGAACAGGAGGAAAAAACGGAGGAGGACAAGAAAACCTCCGGCCGGATCAGCCGTGAGGAGCTCTACAATGATATTATTGAAGGTAGCCGGCTCTCCAAGGTATATGTCGCCACTATAATTCTTTCGGTGCTGGTGGCAACGGTTGGATTGATCAACGACAATGTAGCGGTGATCATCGGTTCGATGGTGATCGCACCCTTGCTGGGACCCAATGTCTCTTTTTCATTGGCCCTTACGCTGGGCGACCTGAATTTGGCCCGGCGATCCACTATAACCGCCGGAGCCGGTCTGCTGATGGGACTGGTAGTTTCCGTGCTGATCGGCTGGTTTATCGATGTGGATCCCCAGGTCGGGCAGATCGCCTCCCGTACGGTTGTTGGAGTCGGTGATATCGTGGTGGCTCTCGCCGCGGGAAGTGCCGGTGTATTGGCCTACACCCGGGGCATATCGGCAGCTGTTATCGGGGTGATGGTGGCAGTGGCCCTGTTGCCGCCGCTGGCCAATCTGGGATTGCTTCTGGGAGCCGGATATTGGTCGCTTGCGTTCGGCACCGGGGTACTGTTGGCGGTGAACCTGGTCTGTATCAACCTTGCAGGCATTGTGACTTTCCTGGTACAGGATATCCGGCCAAGGACCTGGTGGGAGGAGGAGAAAGCCTCAAAGGCTACCCGGATTGCACTGGGAATTTGGATTACCCTGCTGGCCATATTTGCCATGCTCATCTATTTCTGGTTCTGACCGCGTTTGCCGATCATTTTTAATAACTCAAACTGTCAAAACCCGTATCACTCAAACGCAGCACGATGGAACAGGAAAACAACGATCGCAAACATATCTTTTCGGGAGCTCCGTGGGAGTCGAGGGTAGGCTACTGCCGGGCCGTAAGAGCCGGGGATACGATCTATCTCTCCGGAACCACTGCTGTCGATAATGAAGGGCGAGTAAAAGGGGAGGACGATCCCTATCAGCAGGCGCGGCATGCGTTGGAAATCATGCGATCAGCCCTCGAGGAGGCCGGATCGGGATTGGAAGATGTCGTCAGAACTAGGATCTATGTAACCGATATAGACAGCTGGGAAGCGGTGGGAAAAGCGCACGCAGAATATTTTTCCGAGATTCGTCCGGCTACGACTATGGTCGAGGTACCCAGGCTGATCGATCCTGGTATGCTGGTGGAGATTGAAGCGGTGGCCGTTATCGGGGGAGGATCCCTCAGTTCATAAGCAACAGAGGGCAGTCGATCCTGTTGAGCAGGGTATCGAGTGATCCGGCGTCGAACAAGGGCTGGTCTTTGGGAATCACAAGCAATCCGCTGTGCAGTCGATTGATCATTTTGGTGAAATTATACTGATCGGCCTTGTCGACCGTCAACACCCGAACGGCTAAAGAGCCGTTGCCAACCAGGTCTTCGAAATCCCTGTCCCGTTCCCGGATCGCATCCGGGTCGTTGCGAAGAACGAGGATAGTCAGTGTACCGCCCTGGATCTCGGCCAGTTGGCGGGCGATCTTCAATCCTTTTTTGCTGGACTCCGATCCGTCATAGACTGCCACGATGGACCGCCGGAGGCGAGAACCCCGCTGCAGGAGCAGAACCGGCTTATCCGACTTTTCGATGATCCCCCGGGCAGTCCGTCCGACTTTCCGTTGACTGGAGTAGGAGTGACCGGCTCTTCCGATTGTGATCAGGTCTGCATCTTTGGCTGCTTCCAGTACCTTTTCCTCGATGGATCCCACAGCAGTTTCCATGGAATGCTTCACATCGGCCTGCCTGGAGATCAGCCGGACCATCTCTTCCACCCTTTTTTCCAGCAGGTGGATCTGTTTTTTCATCGAGTTGCGCTCAAGTGACTGAAGTTCTCCGGTCAGGTCCCGTACCTCCTGCAGGGAGGGCAGCTGGCTTAACCGGTGCCACTCCGCGTCCTGTACAAACAATCCCTTCAGTTCAGCCTCCGATAGCTTGGCCAGCCGTGCCGCTGCTTCCAGTGCCGCCCGGCTATGGCCGGAGGTATCCAGGGCCACCAATATTCGCTGAAACGTGAGTTGCTTCTGCTGTTCCTCTTCTTCGGTCATGTCTGTTCCTTTTCCCTGCCATCCTTGGAGGTAGTGAAACTCTTTCGCTTCCTGGCCATCTCATTGAGGTTGCCGGCTATCTTATGGTTGATCGTACCTTCGGGATAGTTGCCTTCTTTATCCGGTTCACCCATCTCCATACCGGTCAACAGCTCCATCCCTTCATCGATCGTTTCGACCGTGTAGATATGAAACTGATCTGCTTTTACCGCATCGATCACATCCTCGCGAAGCATCAGGTTTTTCCTGTTGGATGCCGGGATGATGACCCCCTGTTCGCCGGTGAGTCCCCGCTCTTTGCAGATATCGAAGAATCCTTCGATTTTCTCATTGACGCCGCCGATCGGCTGAACTTTGCCATGCTGGTTGACCGATCCGGTAACACTGAACGACTGCTTCAATGGGATCTCTCCTATCGCAGAGAGCAGAGCATACAGTTCAGCTGTGGAGGCACTGTCGCCGTCCAGTTTCGAGTAGGATTGCTCGAAGACCAGGCTGGCGGAGAGGGCCAGCGGTCGATCTTTGCCGTAGCGCTCTCCGAGAAATCCTTTCAGAATCATTACACCCTTGGAGTGTATCGGGCCGCTCATTTCCACTTCGCGCTCGATATCGGTGATCTCACCCTTACCCAGCTGTACCCGGGCGGTGATCCGATTCGGGCGACCAAACATCAGGTTGCCGATCCTGCTCACCGATAATCCGTTGACCTGCCCGACTGCTTCTCCTTCGGTATCGATAAAGATGAACTCACGGTTGATCGATTCCTGGACCTTGTCCCGCAGGCGGCTCGATCGATAGATCCGTTCCTCGATCGCTTTTTTCACATCCTCCTCGGTGACTACGTCGTGGCCGTTTTCACCGGCCCAGTGATCGGCTTCCTCGAGCAGTTCGCTAATCTCCTCCGTGCGGGCCGACATTTTCTCATTGTCGCCCACCAACCGGGCACTTCGTTCTATCACCCTCGCCACCGCATTCTTGTCGAAATGGCGGAGCTCGTTGTTTTCGATGATGCCTGCCAGCAGCCGGGAATAGACCTGCTGATTGCCGTCGTTGCGGTCGATCTCATCTTCAAAATCGGCTTCCACCTTGAAAAGAGAGGCAAAATCGGGATCATACTCGTGCAGCAGATAGTAGAGCATTCGCTCGCCCAGCAGTACCACTTTTACATCCAGGTCGATCGCTTCGGGCTCAAGGGAAACAGTGCTGATCATGCGATATGACTCGGCAAACGATTCGATCTTCAGCTCGCCGGATTTAAGCGCTCTTTTCAGCCCCTCCCAGGCAAAGGGTTCCAGCATCAATCGTCGGGCATCCAGGATCAGATATCCGCCGTGGGCTTTGTGAAGGGCCCCCGGCTTTATCAGGTTGAAGTTGGTGGTCAGGGCACCCATCCTGGATTGGTATTCCACACGGCCGATCAGATTCTTATAATTTGGGTTGTTTTCATAGACCACCGGTGCCCCTTCAGTTTCCTCATGATCGACAATCACATTTACCCGGTATCGTTGCAGTATCGGGTGGTCCTTGGGAGCGGCCTCCGAACCGGTCTGCTGCTGTTGCTGGCCTCCCATGAGCTGGGCAACTCCACCCTGCTGGCCGCCGCTGAGAATATTTTGGACATTTTCAATAATATCATTTACCACCTCGTCCAAAAATTCAATTACATTTTCCTGATCGGAAAAATCCTCCCGGATATCCCTGAATAACTCTTTCAGAGCATAAGACGCAATTTCTCGATCCAGTTCCTTCAGCCGTTCGCGAACCTTTCGCTTCTGGGAAGGCATCTGCTGGATGATCTTTTGCAACTCTTTCTGGAGTTCTTTCGTCTTCTCTTCCAGCTCCTCCCGTTCCTCTTCCGACAACTCCTGCATCTGCTGCTCCGACATCAGCTCTCCATCCTTGAGCGGAGCAAAGGAAAAGCCCGAGGGGGTACGGATGAGGGCGAGCCCCTTATCCCGTGCTTTTTGCTGCAGATCTTCAAAGGTCTGGTCCTGTTGCTGCTGAACATCCTCTTTCAGTGCCTGCCTGCGATTTTGGTACTCTTCGGTTTCAAAAGCCGAGTTCAAGGTTGGAATCAGATCTTCCAGCAGCTTGTCCATGCGGTTCATCAGCTCGCAGCCGCGTCCCGCCGGCAGCTTCAGCACATGCGGCTTGTACTCATCCTCAAAGTTGTTGACGTAGCACAGGTCGGACGGAGTTTCACTTTCTTTCGCTTTCTTCTGCAGGAACTGCTTGATGTGGCCCAGCTTGTCGGTTTTATTCGGACCAAGAGCAAAGATATTGTACCCTTTCCTGTCCATGCCGACACCAAATTTCATCGACGAGGAAAGGCGGTCCTGCCCGATGACGGTGGTGGGGTTTTCGATATCTTCGGTCGTTTTAAAATCAAAATTGGCGGTATCGCACTCAAATCTCAGCGCTTCCGGGGTCAGCTTTTTCACGTAAATGGACGATTGAATTGTTGTTGAGTTGTAGAACCTAAAATGACTCAAAACGGCTGTGCGTTCCATCCGATAAATATTTAACCAGTGAGTTGAATATAAATTTTTTTGCGTATATATTTAACTATATGGTTGAATATAATACGGAACAGATCGACAATATCTTTCATGCCCTGGCCGACCCGACCCGCAGGAACATTCTGTTTCGCCTGGCCCGCCGGGAGCAATCCGTGAATGAAATTGCGGAACCCTATGAGATATCATTGGCCGCTGTATCCAAGCATCTGAAGGTGCTGGAGCGGGCTGATTTGATCGTTCGCAGAAAGGAGGGAAGAAGCTTCAAGTGCCGCATGAACTACCGACCGCTGGAGGAGGCGGCCGACCTGATCGGGAAATACCGGGCGTTCTGGGAGGAGCGTTTGGATAACCTTGAGCAGTTTTTAGATGAATCCAAAAAGAAAAAAGGAGACTGATTATGAGAAAAAGTACCAGTACCGCGTTGGAGATAGGCAAGACGATTCAAACCGGATCGGAGGAGATTTGGAAGGCGTTGACGGAGAAAAATCTGCTGGAACGGTGGTTCAATCCCGGCGGAGAAGGATGGTCGACGGAAGCGGACTTTAAACCCGAAGAGGGCAATTCCTACCGTATTACAATGATCAGCCCGGAGGGAGAGCGTTATCTTCATGAGGGGGAGTTCAGGGAAGTCATTCCCCGGAAGAAGTTGGTATTTACCTGGAATTCCGACGCTGTAAAGGATACGATAGTGACCATCCTGATCGATGAAGTGGGGGATGAGACCGAAGTAAAGCTGATTCACGAATTCATGCCGGATGCCGAGTCGGTGAAACGTCACAGGCAGGGATGGACGGAAATCTTTGAGAACCTAAATGAAATCAGTGCTGAATGGTAGCCAGGGTATGGTCTTCGGTCTTCATTCCGGATGGCGGTCCGTCAGAATGATACCGACAGGCTGAAGGAGGGCTGAAAGCCCAGGTCAAAGACATTGACCGGGATGGCTGTAAACCGGGTAACCGAGCTGCTTTTATCCAGGACCAGGGTCATCTCTCGGTACCAGGGATTTTGCCGGTCCAGCAGGTTGTAGAATGAAACCGACATATCGATCCTGTTGGTTCCCACGGGCTGGACATATTCCACAGTCAGATCGGTACGAATATAGTTACTCAGCCGTTCCACCTCATCCCTGCCGAACAGGTGAAGCTGGTTGGGTGTGCCGCTTGCATAGATCCATGAGAGATACAGCGACAGATTCTTGACCGGTTCAAACTCACCTGTGGCGGTGTAACGGTATGTACGGTCCCACTCCACGTAGAACGGCTCGCCGTCGTTGAAAAATGGATTTTCAAGCTCCATGCTCGATATCGTAAAGGTCTGGGTGATATCCAGCATGGGGAAAGAGTTTTTCAGCAGAAGCTCCACTCCCTGTCCGTATCCGCTGTTGTTGAGAAAAGGGGGGGAGTTCTGGAAGGTATTGGCGAGCGTCAGGGTGTTGATCTCATGCAACTGGCGCAGGTTTTCCGACTTCTTGATATAACCCTCCACCTGCAGGTATACCCGGTTCCAGGGACGCAGGTAAAGACCCGCTGACAGATAGTCAACCGAAGAGGGCTGCTGATCCTTGTTGGCCAGGATCCACACATCCGAGGTTACGGTGTTGCTTAGCGTCACCTGATTCAAGAACTGGTAATTTTTACTGTAGCCCGCCCCGAAGGAGACCGGGGATTCGGGGAACAGCTTGATCTTAAAGCGGGGTGAAAACTTCAGGTACCTTCCGTTGCTGTAATAGTGCAGGCGACCCCCTGCAAAGAGATTAACGTTGGTGATCGAGGAAGCATCAAACTGGGTGAACAGGTCGATCTTGTGGGAGGCGGAACGCGTCAGGAAGCCCGGGCGATTGAAGGAGCGTTCGAAATATTCGCCCAGGTAGTACTTGTAGGTGGTTCCCACCGTCCAAATCACATCCGAAAGGCTGATATCGAATCGCTGTTCAGCCTTGATCTCGTTCAGGATGCTTTTGTTCTGAAACGGATAGGTAAACAGAAAGATCGAACCGGTTGCAGCATTCTGCCGGGTATAGGTAAAATCCTCCTTCAGAAAATCGGTACGGTAGATGCTGGCGCCCGCGGTGGTAAAACTGTAGATGCTGTTGGAGATCGGCCATTGAAACTGTGCGCTCGCAACCAGGTTGTTCCAGTCATTGGAGGATTCGAAGGGTTGAAACTCCAGTCGGTCGTTTGAATTGAAAGAGCGTACGAGCCGTTGTACCCGCTGATCGGTTACATCTCCGCCGAAATAACCGCTGAGAATGAACCGGCTGCCCGACCTGGTTTCAAAATAGAATTTACCGTGGATATCGAAAAATTGGGCGCTGTTTTCTTCGGGCCTGACAATCTCCTGTTCAATATCTATCAGGTTGTCATCCAGCAGTTCGTGGGGTCGATTTACATTCAGTCCCCAGTTGATCAGCTTGGTGTTGTTCATCCACTCCACCGAGTTCATATAGGATTTTCGGGCTGAGATCAGGAAACTGCTGTGGCCTTTTTTGATGGGGCCCTCCAGCGTCAGGTTGTAGGAGGAATTGCTGGCCCCGGCTGTTCCGTGATACCGGTTCAGCGATCCGGTTTTGGTGTAGAGCGAGAGCGTGCCTCCGGGCGATCCCTGATACTGGGCGGGGGTGATATCGTAGAATAACTCGCTGGTTTGCAGCGCATCGGCGTTGAAGCTGTCCAGCAGCCCGAAGAGGTGGCTCTGGTTGAAGATGGTCAACTCATCCAGCAGAATCTGGAATCCGTCCGATGAACTCCCCCTGACATTGATGCCGTCATTGAGTGCTGCATTCAGCCCAACGGAGGGAAGCATCTGCAGGGCACGTACGGTGTTGGTCTCGCCCAACGGGCTGAAGGTGCCGATATCAAGGTAGTCTTTCAGGCTGGAATCGACCGACGCGTAGTAGCTGATGTCGGTGATGATGATCTCATTGCCTCCAACCATCTTTGGAATGAGGCGAAAGGAGATATCCTTCAGCTCGCGGTTGTCGGACAGATCCAGCTCAACCGATTTCGGTGCGTATCCCACGTACGAGGCGGTCAGGGTGATGGAACCTACCGGAAACGGCTGCGTGATATGGTAAACTCCGGCGCTGTTGGCTGTAACTCCCTTGATCTGTCCATTTTTTCGCCAGGTGAGGGTTGCAAACGGGAGCCGTTCGCCGGTTTTCGCATCCACAACCTGTCCACCGATCGTATAGATCCGTTTGGCCGGATTCTTCTCAGCCCGGTAGATGATCGCCTGGTGACGGCTGCTGTCCACCCGCATCTCGATATTGTGTTTCGAAAGCTGCGATTGAAGATCGCCGAACAGGCTGCTGTTTCCGGAATTGAGGGAGAGATTGATATCTGAAACCAGTGTTTCGCGATAGAGAAATCGGTAGTTGGTCTTTTTCTGGATATCCTCGATGATATTGATGAGCGGAGTGTTATCATAGACGAACTGCGCCCGCAGTGTAGCGCTCCCGATGATCAGCAGAAACACTCCTGCAATCAGGGCAACCCTTGTCATTTTCTTCCGCAGATGCATCGGTAGGTGTTAGGATTTGTCAGGGATGAATGCGTATTTTTTCGGACCCGTTTTCTTGAAGGACCCATCCAAAACCAGACCAAGATCACTTAAACTTTTGTCGAGATCCTTCAGTGTTAACCGGCCACCGATAGCAATATTTTTTATCTGTTCAGGTAGCTCGATAGTGATTGCAAAATGCTGTTCAAGCTCGTCGATGATATAATGGGCCGGACGGTTTCTGAAGATCAGTTCCTGGGTCATCCAGTCGGTGTACTCTTCCGAGGTGGTCGTTACGCTCCGTTCCAGTTTCCGATCGGAGGTTATGCGGGCCGATTGTCCAGGATGCAGCACGATCGATTCCCGGGCGTCGCGGTACTCAAACTGTACCAGCCCTTCTTCCAGGAATACCTGGGTGATCGCTCCCCAGTGACTCAGGTTGAACTGGGTACCCAGAACCCGAACTGTGCCGGGGCCTGCCTCGACACTGAATACTCGGTCCGGATCGTTGGTTACCACAAAAAATCCTTCACCGGTCAGGCGGAAACTCATCTCCTCCTTGCTGCTATCCAGTTGGTATAATTTGGAGTGCGGGCGGAGCATCACACGGCTTCCGTCCTGAAGGGTAATCGTCTCAATTTGTTGTTGTGCCTCGGCGATCAAGTTGGCTTCAGCCGGGAAGGTCAAATAATAGATACCGACAAGTGCGGCTAACAGGATAGCCGCTGCCGCCGCCCATACGGCACGATTTCTGAAAATGTTGATGGAGTGAATCCTTGCTTCCGTTTTTCCGGAGGGTTGCGTCTTTTGGTTGATTTTGCTCCAGAGATCAGCGGATGGGGTGGCTATGTCGCTCCGGGTCTGTTGCCGGGCTTGTTTGTAATCTTCCAATACAAAAATCACCGGATCCTCAAGCGAGGAGAGCGGTTCGCCCTTTTCAAGCAGGTCGCCGATGCGGCGCGCCAGCTTCAGATCGGGATCGTTATGTGGAAGATTGTTGGTTGACATTGTCAGTATGAATTAGTGGTTAAAGAGGGGTGGGCCTCCTGACCGAGGCCCACCGTTGGATTCATTAGAATTTAATCAGATAGTCTGAATTTTACACGTGTTGCCACGATGCGGTTATCGACTTCGGTGCTCCATTCGCCTCGGCCAATGGCAGCGACCTTCTTGTTGTCGGCCAGGGCATCGGCTACTGCGGCGAGCGACTGGAAGTCACCGCTGTCGTCGATCTCGGTGTTGTCGGTAACCCGGACCTCTTTTCCGCTTTCGAGTGCGAATAAGCCGTCATCCGGAGCGACCTCCACGACCAGGTCCTCAAAGTCGACCGTGTTGTCGCTGTGGTTATCTTCGGCCACTTCAAATTTAACCTTGGAGGCGATAAACAGGTCGCCTTCCACGTGTCCGCGGCCTTCCGCTTCAACCACATCGCCGTTCTCAAGTGCCAGTGCGACCTCTTCCAGCGTCATGACGTCGCTTTCAGCATGTACCTCGGTATTGTCGGTAAGCTTGACGACGCGTCCGTTTTTCAGTGTAAAGGTGCTCTGCTCGATATTCACATGCTTGATATGGCCGGCGAATTCGTTATCCTGATCCTTCGCCTCGCCGCTGTGCAGCAGGATCTGGAACACTTTCCTGAAGCCGTCGAAGCGGAGCAGTGCCGTACCGTCGCCGTTCATCTCAACTGTACCGTTGATTTTCTTGGTTTCGGAATTGCCGTTCTTGGATTCCCTTATATTTATGGAGAACGTCAAGGTACCGGTCACGCCTTCTTCCAGGCTGCCGTTGGCTTCCACAACCGCCTTTTCGATCTGAATATTGAGGAATTCAATGTTCACATCGTAGGATTTGCTGATTTCGTCCCCTTCGTCGTTGGTTCCTTCGAAATTACCGTTGCCGTTGTGCACACCATCGATACTCAGGATCTCGGTGGCTGCGGTGAGCCCATCGATAAGGAACGTATCCTGCCGGGTGAAGAAGGAGTTCTTGGTGGAGGATTCAATCGAACCTTCGCGGAAACCCTTGAAGTCGATCGTCTCGATCCGATCCTTCTCCTGGCGGGGGAAGGCGATGAAATTGCCGGAATTGTCTGTAAAGATATACTTCAGCGTATCCACAACGCTCTTCGAGAAATCACCGTCGAAGACGATGCGTTCAAAGGCGATGGTGTGGATACCGGTTTCAGGATCGTAGCTGTAGCTGAAATTGCGTTCGCTGCCGCGCCCGCTGTTATCATGATCCTGTACAGTGCCGCCGGAACCGGAAACAGCCGAACTGGTTCCAAAACCGCTGCTTGAAAAGGTGGTTACAGCGTCATTGAGACTGGCCATCACACCGGAGTTCTGATCCGAAAGGGACTCGCCGATGATTTTACTGGCGGCCTCCAGATCGGCCTCGGTGATTTCACCGATGTTCTCTTCGCTGTTTATCCCGCTAAGCGTACATCCTGCCATGATGAAAAGCGAACATACTACTGCTCCCATCCAAAGTAGCCTCTGTATTTTTTGAGGGGTATTTGTCGATTTCATATTTACTCCTTGGTTTATTCTATTTTGTATGTAGCATATTACTCACTCTACATACACATCGTGCAACGGGGTACCCCTAGTGAAATAATAAAAATTTTCAGTAATCCACGGATATATAAGGGAAAGTTAATAAAACGCCCGAAAAGCCGGTATAATATACAGAAAAGCGGACCACGGATATCATCCATGGCCCGCTGGGGTGCTGTCGGTGGTATATGCAGGTGTTAACCTATTCTATGTCGCCCTCTCTGAGGTGGATTAGGAAAACGCGCTCGAATTTGTTGAAGCGAAGCAGTGCGGTGCCGTCGCCGTTCATCTCCAGCGAACCGCTGACGGTTTTGGTCACTACATTGTCATTGACGACCTTTTCCCATTCGAGCTGATAGGTGATGGTTCCGAATACGCCTTCTTCCAGGCTGCCGTTTTCGGTCACCAGCGCTTTGTCGATCTCGATATCCGTGAACTGGGCATCCAGTACATAATTGCCGGATACTTCATCTCCGTTGTCACGTACACCATCATGGCTTCCTTCGCCGTGGTGGTTACCGTTGATGCCCAGGATCTCGGTGGAGTCGCTGATGCCCACCAGATAGAGCGTATCGGTCCTGGAGAAGGCGGAGCTTCGATTCGGGGCCTCGATGGAACCACTGCGGTCGCCGAAGAAATCAAGGGTTTCTATGCGCTCGCGTTCCGCCTTGGGACGTGCGATGAAGGCTCCATTGAGATCCTTGAAAATATATTCATATTTCGCATCCACTCCTTTGCTGTATTCCCCACGGAAGACACTGCGGGAGAATTCGATGGTGTGGGTGCCTGTTTCAGGATCGTAGGAGTAGCTCCAGTTCTTTTCTGAGCCTCGTCCGCTGTCATCCTGCAGATCGGGTGTTGAGTCGGAATATTTGCTGGATGCGGTATAGTCCATCCCGGTTTCGGTGAATTCAGCCGTGGCGTCGTAGATGCTGGCCATCAGCCCGTCATTTTCTCCGGAAACCGATTCGCCTATAACCTGACCGATCGCTTCGAGATCGGCATCGCTGAGCTCGTCGGAGCCCAGGTCGCTTTCACTAACGGAACAGGCTGCACTCAGCATGCCTGTCAAAAGTAACGTCACTCCAAGTAAAAGGAGATTTCTTATTTTTTCTTGTGTTTTCATAGTGATACCTCTGTAGATGTTGATGATGTTGTTGTCGCTGTCGTTGCCTTGTGTCGGTGTTACACACTGCAGGCGAGGTACCCCTAAAGGTGGATGGGCGAAACGGGAGGGTAGGTATGTTGAAGGGTCAGCTTTTAAATGAGGAGAGGGCCGCGCGAATGTCCTTCAAAGCCAGGCCCATATGGTTCTCAATGGTTTTTACGCTCACATCCATCGACCGGGCAGCTTCTTTGTAGGTGAATTCCTGCATGAAGCAGAGATCAAACACCATGCGGCGCCGCTCGGGCATCTCGCTGATCGCTTTCTGAACGGCATCCAGGAGCTCACGATTCTGTGTAACATCCTCGGGTGTGATCTGATTTTCTGAGACAGGCAGGGTGGCTTCGGTATCATATTTTTCGTTGTCCCTGATGTGGTTGAGCATGCGGGTGTAGGCGATTCGGAACAGGTAGGCCCGGAGTGATTTTTCCGGATCGATGCCGTCCCGTTTCTCCCAGATCATGACAAAAGCCCTCTGGACGAGGTCTTCTGCGTCTTCCCTGGAAATTCCCTTGCTCATCAGAAATCGAAACAGGGCGTCGTGATGGGCGTCGAAAAACTGCTTGAAGGCGCGGTGATTTCCATTCCTGATCTTTCGGGACAGTTCTCGCTCATCCAGCTTGCCGGAGCCGGCAGCTGCAAGCATAAAGATGAGTTGTATGACCAGGGATTCCTGCATAATGGGATACATTTTCAAGCGCAGGAAATATACTTAAAAGCAGTTGAATTGCATGAATTAGAATATTTTTATTCCCCGGCCGGAAGCTCGACTTCGATGGTAAGGGCCTGCCAGGAGCCCCTTATTACCGTATACGTCCGGAGTTGTTATAGGGAGTTACCGGTTCGGTTACTTCAATCACCCGGTCGATCGACTCGTAATCTTCATCCGCCTCTGAAAGGCCCCTCAATGGGTACTGCAGGATCCCCTGAAATCACCGCTGACACCATGTTTAGAATATCCTAATTATAGCATTCTAACTTGTTGTACGGGCTATTTTTAATAACATGATAGCAGGTATTGCCTACTCAGTTAATATCCTCTGCAACCATGGGTGTGATTCGAACGGTTTTATTTGCCTGTTTTCTGGCTGCCATTCCGTATGGCGTGTATTCCCAGAATATATCCATGCGGTACAATCACCTCTCTATCGACGAAGGACTTTCGCAGAGCACGATTACTGATATCCTGCAAGACAGCAAGGGCTTTTTGTGGTTCGCCACGGAGGATGGCCTGAACCGTTACGACGGATACGAGTTTACCGTTTACAAGCATCAACCCGGCGACAGCACATCCCTCTCCACCAATGCGATCAGTGAAATGCTGGAGGACAGCCACGGCCATATCTGGGTAGCCACGAAAGGGGGTGGGCTGAATCGATATCATCGCGAAACGGAAACGTTTGTGAGGTTTACACACGATCCCGATGATCCTAACAGCCTGAGCGACAATTATATCACAGCACTCTACGAAGACCGCACAGGAGTCATTCTGGTAGGGACCCGGAACGGGCTTAATATATATCAGCCGGGAAAACGGAAGTTCATTCGCTACCAGGAGAACGAGGGCCTGCGTGGAAGTTGGATTACCTCGATCATCAAGGATCGCGAGGATTTCATCTGGATCGGCACCCAGAAAAAAGGATTGAACCGATTTGACCGGCGGAGAGAGTCGTTTAAAAACTACCGGTATATCGAGGGGGATACCACCGCGCTGAGCGACAACTGGGTGGAGACGCTGTTCATGGACCGGAATAAGGTACTGTGGGTCGGCACCCAAAACGGGGGGCTCAACCGGTTCGATCGTGAGAAGGAGAGCTTCACCCATTACAAACACGATCCCGGCGATTCCAACAGCCTGAACCACAACTGGGTGCTCACCATCTACGAGGATCAATATGGAGAGATCTGGGTCGGCACGATGAAGGGGCTGAGCCGACTGAACAGGGAGGAGGGGACTTTTGTGGATATATCGA
Organism: Balneolaceae bacterium; assembly: GCA_033722635.1. Taxonomy (GTDB): domain Bacteria; phylum Bacteroidota; class Rhodothermia; order Balneolales; family Balneolaceae; genus JAWVYR01. The sequence goes on from JAWVYR010000006.1 coordinate 20,799, forward strand.
GATTGAAAGACGCTCCGCTGCTCGACAACCGTTCGATCACCAAACTTATTGAGGACCGGTCGGGGGTATTCTGGGTGGGTACACGTAACGACGGCTTGTACAAGTTTATACAGTCTGCCGACTATTTCAATGTTTACCGGCATGACCTCAATAAACCAATGAGCCTTTCGGAAAACACGATATGGGGGATACTGGAAGCCAACGACGGATCCCTCTGGATCGGTACCCAAGGCGGGGGTCTCAACTATCTTAGCCCCGAGCGCGACGAGGTAACCTACTACCGGCATGATCCGGACGATCCTCACAGCCTCAGTGATAATTTTGTAAATACCATCTACCAGGATAGCGAAGGGGTGATCTGGATCGGGACGACAAACGGGCTGAATATCTACAATTCCCTGGTGGACGGCTTCAAGGTCTATCGCCATGATCCCGAAGCCGACCATTCGATTCCCGGAAATATCATCACCACCATCCGGGAGGACAAGACCGGTAAAATATGGATCGGTACGCTCAACAACGGTCTGGGCAGGTTTGACAAACGGTCCGGCAAGTTTACCAACTACCGGAGCCGGCCGGACAGTGAAACCGGAATGAGTCAAAATAAGATCTGGTCGTTTTATGAGGACTATGCCGGCGTATTCTGGGTGGGCACCCACGGTTACGGCCTCAATAAATATGACCGCAAAAACGACCAATTCCGCCGGTTCGTTCATGATCCCACCGATTCAACCAGCATCAGTGATAATTTTGTCAATGTTGTTTACCAGGATCGAGCCTTCCGCTACTGGATCGGTACACTCAAGGGATTGAACCGTTATTATCCGGAGACCGAAAGCTTTAAATCCTACACCACAGACGACGGACTGCCCAACAACGTGATATACGGTATCGTGGAGGATGACCGGGGGCATCTGTGGCTGAGCACCAACAAGGGCATTACCGATTTTGATCCCGACAGCGAAACTTTTCGCAATTATGATGTAGAGGACGGATTGCCCAGCAACGAATTTCGGTTTGGAGCCTATCACCGGGGACACAGCGGCCGCATCTATTTCGGGGGCATAAAGGGGTTGGTATCGTTTCGGCCGGAGAAGATCCGGAAAAATCCCTACCCCCCTCCGGTGATTCTCACCAAATTCGAGATCTATAACGAAGAGGTGCCGATCGGCGCCTCCTCGCCGCTTAAAAGATCGATATTCGAAACCGACCGTGTAAAACTGGACTACCGTGACAAGGTGATTTCGATCGCTTTTGCCGCATTGCACTATGCTTCACCCTCCCAAAACAGGTACGCCTACAAGCTGGAGGGTTTCGACGACGAATGGCAGCAGATCGGCAACCGGCGGGTGGTGACCTTCACCAACCTTCCGGCAAAAAAATATACCTTGAGGGTCAAGGCGGCCAACAAGGATGGCGTTTGGAACGAAGAGGGGACCTCCCTGGAGCTGGTGATCACCCCTGCTCCCTGGAAAACCTGGTGGGCCTATTCGATATATGGCGTGATGGGCATCGCGCTGCTTGGTGGTTTAATACAGTTCCGCATCGAGCGGGAGCGGAAAAAGAAAAAAGAGCTGGAGGAATCGAACGAGATACTGGAAAAGCTGGTGGACAACCGGACCCAGGAGTTGAAGAAGGAAAAAGGAAAATCAGAAGGACTGCTTTATAACATACTGCCCCGCGAGGTGGCCACTGAGCTTAAGGAGAAGGGTACGACCACGCCACGGCGTTTTGAGGAAGCGACCATCATGTTCACCGATTTCAAGGATTTTTCTGCGGTAGCGGCGACTTTGCCCGCTGCCCGACTGGTCAATGAGCTGAATGAGATTTTCCAGCAGTTCGACGCGATTATCGATCGAAATGGGTTGGAAAAAATTAAGACCATCGGGGATGCTTATATGGCGGCCGGCGGAATTCCCCGGGAACAGAAAAACCACGCCCTCAAATGTGTTCAGGCAGCCCGTGAAATACTGCAGTATATCGAGGATCGCAACAACCGATCATCGATCAACTGGGAGATTCGGATCGGACTTCACACCGGCAGTGTGATCGCAGGGGTGGTGGGCAAACGCAAATTCACCTACGATCTCTGGGGCGATACGGTGATACTGGCCAGCAAAATGGAGATGGC
>JAWVYR010000007.1:0-22539 GCA_033722635.1 Balneolaceae bacterium
CCAGGCCGTGCCGGGCATGCCGATCGGGTCTCCCGGGATGGAAGGACCGGGTCCTGAACCGTACCAGGTATAGATATTTAAAGAGAACGGCAGCCGCAGGGTCTACGCTGATTATTAGACAGAGTTTTTACCTGGTTACGATCCTCTGTGTCCAAAGATGTTCTAATTTTTGACCACAGAGCAGCACGGAGAAGGCACGGAGCTGCACAGAGAAATCTATCGTCCGATTTACACCATTACCTCAGTGGTTTTCTGTGCCTACTCTGCGCACCTCTGTGGTATAGCTTTTCTCAACTCCATCAATAACTAAATTTCCTTGGCAGAATAGCAATAACACTCAGACACCTTGCTCACCCGATCGCCTTCGAAATGCGGTTGTGAAGGGCGGGAGCCATTTTTTCCTGCTTTAGCTGTTCGCTGGTGAAGTTCTCAACAGCCACGGCTTCATATCCGGCCCGGTCGGCCTGTCGGAACCGGTCGTAAAGCTCCCGGGCCATCTGTTGGTAATCCCCGTTGAACTGGATGATGTTTTCCGATTCAGTTTCAGTGTTTCTGCTGTGAAGCAGATAGAGGGTTCCCGAATGATCCGGGGCCTCATCGGGATCCATCCAGCGGACCTCGGCATCCGGTGTGTAGTGCGAGTACTTGGTGCCGGGGCTTTTGGCTGTTTCGTTGAGTTCCGATGTGGTTTTCTTATCTACCGGGGCCCCGATACACGCTTCGATCTCTTCGCACGAAATCGCTCCGGGCCGCCGTATCACAAAGGGCTTATCCGATATATCCAATACGGTCGATTCCAGCCCGATCTGGGTGGATCCACCGTCGATGACCGGGAAATCCTCACCGAAATCATCCTTGACATGCTCGGCACGAGTGGGGCTGGGCCGTCCGGATCGGTTTGCGCTGGGTGCCACCAGCGGACCGGCACGAAAGATCAGCTCCTGGGAGATCGGATTGTTGGGCCACCGCAGGGCCACCGTGTCGAGACCGGCCGTGACAAGGTCCAATACCTCCTCTTTCTTTTTGAAGATGAGTGTAAGCGGGCCGGGCCAGAATCGCTGCATCAGCAGTTCCGCTTCGCCGGGCATTCCGCCGGCAAACTGCTCCACCATATCCAATGAAGCTATATGAACGATCAGGGGATTATCGGCGGGCCGCTGTTTGAGTTCGAATATCTTTTTGACGGCTGAGGGATTCCAGGCATCTGCTCCCAGCCCGTATACCGTTTCGGTGGGAAAGGCCACCAGCTCGCCGCTGTTGATCAGGCTGACCGCTTTCTCCATTCCAACAGACATCGTTCGGTTACTCCGTTACGGTTATCGGCGATTCATCCATCCTCGGGACGGTACGGTAGAGATCCCGTAAATAATCCAGGGCCGACTGTAGGTCGGGGATCTCGCTGATCACAAACCGGACCCGGTTCTTCTTCTGTATCAGCTGGAAATCCTCGGAACTTTTCTCCTGCAGCATTTTCAGCAACTGCTGGAAATGATCTTTGTAAAACTCCTCTCCGAGATCGGATTCGGCTTCCGGGCATACCAGCCAGATGCGGTCGGAGCGGATGGTTACTTTGGTAAAGAAATTCCTGGAGGTGAACAGCTTGATCTTGGCCGCCCTTATAAGATTCAGTGCTGCCTTGGGCAGGGGTCCGAATCGGTCGCGGACCTCCTCCTGCCAGTCGTCGATCTGTTCCTCGGTCTCCGCCTGAGCCAGCTTCCGGTAGAGATTCAGCCGCTCTATGTTGTCGGCTACATAATCATTTTCGAGCATCGCCGGCCGGTCGAATATCACCTGGGTGTCGGGATATTCGTGAGTTACCTCAACCTCCTCGAAGAGATCGCTGAACTCCTCCTCCTTGAGTTCCCTGACGGCATCATTCAGGATCTTCTGGTAGAGCTCGAATCCGACATCGTTGATGAACCCGCTCTGCTCGGCTCCCAGGATGTCGCCCGCTCCCCGGATATCCAGATCCCGCATAGCCAGGCTGAATCCCGCCCCCAGGTCGGAAAACTCCTCGAGGGCCAGCAGCCGCTTGCGTGCCTCCTGGGTCAGGGTTTCGACCGGTGGAGTGATCATGTAGCAGAACGCTTTCCGGTTGGATCGTCCCACACGGCCCCGCAGCTGGTGAAGTTCCGCCAGCCCGAACCGATCGGCCCGGTTGATGATCATGGTATTGGCGTTTGCGATGTCAATGCCGTTCTCAACAATATTGGTGGAGACCAGTACATCGAACTTATGCTCGTAAAAGTCGGTCACGATCTTCTCCAGCTTCGATGAACTCATCTGGCCGTGTCCGTACCGCACCCGCACATCCGGTACCAGCCGGCGTATCATGGAAGCTACCTCCTCGATATTCTTTACGCGGTTGTGGATGAAAAACACCTGGCCCCCTCTGGAGACCTCCTGCATGATCGCATCACGTATCAGATCCTCGTCAAAGCTGTGAATTTCGGTTCTGACGGGCTGGCGGTTGGGCGGAGGGGTGTTGATGATGCTCAGGTCCCGAGCTCCCATCAGCGAAAACTGCAGCGTACGCGGGATCGGGGTGGCGGTCAGGGTCAGTACATCAACGGTAGCGCGGTATTGCTTCAGCTTTTCCTTGGTACTCACCCCGAATCGCTGCTCCTCATCCACGATCAGCAGGCCGAGATCGTCAAAGTCGAGATCGCCGGAGGTTAAACGGTGGGTGCCGATCACGATATCCACTTTGCCCTCCTTGACCTGCTGAATGATCTTCTTTTGTTCCGCCTGGGTGCGGAAGCGCGACAGCATCTCGATAGTCACCGGAAACGGCTCCATCCGGCGGCTGAAGGTTTTGTAATGCTGGTCGGCCAGGATGGTGGTGGGCACCAGAATGGCCACCTGTTTGTGGTCCATTACCGCCTTGAATGCCGCACGAACCGCCACCTCCGTCTTTCCAAAGCCTACATCGCCGCATACCAGGCGGTCCATCGGGGTATCCGATTCCATATCCTGTTTCACCGCATCGATCGTCTGTACCTGGTCGGGTGTCTCCTCAAATTCGAAACGGGCCTCCAGCTCGGTCTGCCAGGAGGTGTCGGGCGAAAAGGCGTGAGCCTTCTGCTTCTTCCGCTTGGCGTAAAGCTGTATCAGGTCCCGGGCGATATCCTTGACCTTTTTCTTGGTGCGTTGTTTTTTTCGGGCCCACTGCCCGGAGCCGAGCTTGGTGATCCGCGGCCGGGTGCCCTCCTTGCCTGAATATTTTTGAAGCTTGTGCAGGCTGGAGACATTTACGTAGAGGACGGAATCCTCCTGGTAGCGCAGCACTACCGACTCCTGCTCCACATCCCGCACTTTGATCTTCTTGAATCCGTCGAACCTTCCGATCCCGTAGTCTACATGCACCACAAAGTCGCCCACACTCAGGTCGCGCAGCTCCTTGAAGGAGATTCCACCGTGATAGCGCCTCTTTCTGACTTTCGGCCGGTGGTAGCGGTTGAAGATCTGGTGATCGGTATAGACGGCAATGGACTGATCCTCCAGGATAAAGCCTTCGTGGATAGTGGAAACAGACAGATGGTATCGCAAATCCTCCGAGGGCTCCCCGAGCAGCTCCTCAAAACGGTCGAGCTGTCCTTCGTTATCGCAAAGAATATAGGTTTCTATGCCTTTCGAGCTGTTTCGTTCGATATCCTCCCGCAGCAGCTTGATGCTGCCGTTGAAATCGGGCTGGGGCCGGGAGTTCAGGCGGTAGGTCCAGCCCTCTTTGCCGGGTGAGGTAAAGCCGCCAAAATAGCATTTGATCTTATCCGCAATGCTGCGGGTCCATTCCTCCGCGGAGAGAAACCGATCCCGGGGAGGTGAGGTTGCGGGGGTATTTTCAAGCCGGTCGTGGATCGCCTCGGCATCGGAAAAGCGTTCCTCCAGATCCGAACGGATCAGCGGTTCGTTGAAGAGAATCACCAGCGTGCTATCATCATAATAATCAAGCAGGCTGTTTTTCTCTCCCTTTTCAAGGTTGGTGGCATCCGGAACGATGCGGACCGAATTGAGATAGGCCACCGAACGCTGCGAATCGGGATCGAATTCCCTGATCGATTCCACGTTGTCGCCGAAAAACTCGAGTCGAACGGGATATTCGCCGGAAAAAGGAAAAATGTCGATAATGCCACCGCGACTAGCGAACTCCCCCGGCTGGTCGACGAATCGAACGGGTTCGTACTGCTGGTCAATCAGTGCACTTTTCAGTTTTTCCGGGTCAAAATCCTCGTCGGTGCGGATCGTTATGGAGGATTCGGAGAAGGTGGTGGGAGTGATGATTTTGTCGAAAAGCGCGCCGGCCGAGGTGATTGTGAGGTGCTGTTGGTCGTGCAGGATATGTTCCAGCACCTCCGAGCGCTGCACCATCAATGCGCTGTCGATGATCTGCTGATCGTCATAGGGTTTGTGATTGGTGGGAGGGAACAGGTGTGTTCCTTCCGGCTTCAGAGCGTCCAGGTCCGATTTGAGAAACTGGGCGGATTCAAAATCAGGATAGACGACGATCATTTTATTATAGAGCTCCGCCAGACGGGAGATAAAAAGGGAAGGGGTGGAACCGGTAAAATGTTCGAAGTGTATAGCATTACGCTTTTCGACCTGGTCCCGAATCTCTTTCCACGGGATCGCGGAGGTAGCGATTTTTGATATCTTGTCAAGAGCCATGCGAATTTAGGTATGTGCCGCTGCACGTTACATTTCTCATCGGTTTTGATAACGCATTAATAGCGCATTGCATTTCCTGCTGTCGGGAGCGGTACCGTAGTGGGTTCCGGGTTCCATAAAAATGACTGTCGATCAACCAAAATTTTTGTGGAGAAGTTTGCTAATGGAATATACATTGATTTCAGGGAGCAGATGCAACCCAACTGTAAATATGGCCCGGAGGGGATTCCAGGAACTCAAGGCATACTTTAACTCCGGTCAAACAGTTAACATATACGAAGAAGCCATCACAATTTGTCGGTATCCATGCCTGAGAAGTTCAAGTCGATTATAACCCTGCTGCTGGTGCTTTCATCCGTCACCTGCGGAAATAGTTCGGCACAGGAGGTCCCGAACGTTGATTCATTGATCGACCGGGGTATAGAGTTGCGGGATGAAAACCGTATTGATGAAGCGCTGCAGCTCTGGATGAAGGCCAAAGCGATGTATGATTCCACAGCGTTCGACCGGAGCGATCCCCGGATCGGCATCCTCTATATCAGTACGGTGAGCGCCAACCGAATCAAGGAACGCTACAAACAGGCTTCTGCGGTCTACCTGTGGGGATTGAGCAATCCCGATGATTCCCGATTTGAAAAGATGCTGAAGGATGAGGCTGAAAGGCTGGATCCATTGATTGCCGGGGAGACCCGGGATCGCTGGGATTCCTATCTTCGCAACCGACGATATCAGGCCTTCGGCAGTTCGGTGATTCAGTTCTGGAAGGTGATGGATCCCACCCTTGAAACCGATTATAACGAGCGGCTGATGGAGCACTGGGAGCGTATCGCCTATGCGAAGGAGAACTTCAAACGGGCCGGAAATACCGTTTACGGGACCGACGACCGGGCACAGACCTATATCAAGTTGGGCAAGCCGGATCATATCGAAAACGGCCGGCTGAATTTCAATACCCGGGATGTGCGAAACTGGATTTACGAATCCTTTCAGTTTCAGGAGCAGCATTTTGGGCAAAGTGTATTTCAAACCGGAACGTTCAAGAATCTCAGTAACCGGGAAAAAGCCCGTAGACTGACCAAAAATGTAAGATTTCAACATGGGTATCCCTATTACGAAATATGGATCTACAGAGACCTTATACCCGACCGGAGGGAAAACCTGATATTCATCTTCGGAAATGAAGGCAATACGGGCGCTTTTCGCCAGAGAACCTCCCTGGAAGAGATGATTCCTTCATCAGCCTTTCGCCAAAACAAGAACAGGAATCTGGCCGTGCCTCCTGCGTTTTACCTCCAGCTTCAGTTCTATAAGCAATTGAGGTATGTGGATCCCTATTTCATGGAAGCATTCCGAAATCTGGAAACCAAACTGTATTCGGCCGATATGCTGAAATACTGGACTCCCAAATACACCAAAACGATTCATAAAAACAGGTTGGTTTCCCGCAGGATGCAGGCACCCCGTAACAGGACCAATCTGCTGTCGGAGATACCCTCGATAGAGCTGGAGGTTTTCCAGTTCCGACTGCTGGATGATGAGAATCGCCCCCGCCTGGCCACCTACATGGAGAGCAAACCGCACTGGATCTACTATCTGGATCAGATCAGGGAAAATACCTTTGAAGCATCGAATTACCGCTTGTATCACACCTTCAGAGTGATCAAGGAGGAGGATGAAATCGTGGAGAGCCGGCAGTTCTTGAGTGCGATCCGTCCGGGGAAAGGCAGTGTTACAGAGATGGATCCGTCGGTATCCTTTGCGGAGATTGGAAATATCGGCAAAGAGGCCCGCCAGATTTTTACCGTGGAGTTGCGCAATAAAGAGAGAAGCAGCCAAAGGCTGGGCGATAACGTATTTAGCGAAAATATACGGGCGATCGGGATTCGGAATCTGGAGCAGGTGGAACCCCTGGAGACCGATCCCTACGTACTGGAGATGGGGGACCTGGTCACCGGATACACCGATCTTTCCTATCACTACGGGCCCTTTGATTTCAGGGTCGTCCGGGATGGACGGTTGCCGCCTGATAAGAACCTGATGGTCCACTTTGAGGTGTATCACCTGGATACCGGTGCAGAGGGCAGGTCGAATTTTCAGGTGACCTACCGGGTGAAGCCCAAAACAGGTTTTATAAAGGGATTGTTTGAGAAAGAAAAGGAGGTAAAACTGACGCTGAATTTTGAGTCAACCGATACGAACTACCGGGATAACCTGGAGATCGACACCTCACCCTTCGAGGCGGGGACCTATGAGCTGGAGCTGACGGCTACAGAACCCGCCACCGGTCGCTCGGTCAGCAGAAAAGTCTCTTTTGAAATTACTCAACCCGACCGCCAGGCAAATTCCAGGTCAAACTGAACAGGTTCCGGGTTTTAGGTTAGGAGCCGTTCAATCCAGTTCGGTGCGGAACAGAATTTTATTGGAAACCACCGAAAGGATCAGCAAAAGAAATCCGGGGATGAGAAAACGCAGGTAGAGATCCTGGTAGTCGGTGTAGATTAGCTCTTCGATCTCCGTCTTTTCCAGCTGGTTGATCTGATCATAGATCTGCCGGAGGCTTTCGGTATCTGTGGCCCGGAAATATTCCCCCTTTGTCATGTCGGCGATCTTGGTCAGCATCTCCTCGTCGATATCCACCCGCACATTCTGATATCGGGTGCCCAGGATGGGATCGCTCACCGGGTAGGGGGCGGTACCACGGGTTCCCGCGCCGATGGTGTAGATCTTGATGCCGTAGGTCACCGCCAGATCTGCGGCCGTGACGGGATCGATCTCACCCGAATTGTTCTGCCCGTCGGTTAGCAGGATGATCACCTTGCTTTCGGCCGGGCTCTCCTTCAGACGGTTGATCGCTGTGGCCAGCCCCATTCCGATCGCAGTGCCGTCTTCGATAATACCCATTTCCAGATCCCGGAGCAGCTGATTCACCAGGCTGTAGTCGAGCGTGGGAGGGCAGACCGTAAAACTCTTCCGGGCAAAGGCCACCAGCCCAAGGCGATCGGAAACCCGTTTGTCGATGAAATCCAGTGCCACATTGCGCGCCGCCTCAAACCGGTTGGGTTTCAGATCCTCCGCCTTCATGGAGGTGGAGATGTCAAGAACCATGACAATATCGATCCCCTCGGCATTCCGTTCCACGGTCGTATTTTTGTATTGGGGGCGAGCCAGTGCGAGCACGATCAGGATAAAGGCAAGCCACTGCGAGGCGGGGGCTATCCATACTCCATAGCTGCGCCAGTTGCCCGGAAGGTTTTTCAGTTTTGAGGTGTCGGAATAGGTAAACGTGGGTTTGCGGTTGTTCAGGTAGCGCCATATGTGCAGTCCCACCAAAAGAGGGAGCAGTAGTAACAGCCAGAACCATTCGGGATTCGCCCAACTCATGATACCGCCTCAGCTTCTTCCTGCTTCTGTTTCTTCTCAAACGCAGCCCGCTCCTTCTGCATCTCGATCATGTGGCGACGGCGTTTCTGTTCTATCCGCGTGGAATCGACTTCCCGGGCCCGATCGAGAAAATCCTCTGCCTTGGCCAGCGCCCGCCGGGCTTCCTCTTCCGAGGGGGTAAACCGGGCAAACTTGACCATATCAGCTTCCCTGAGAACCTCGTTGGTTTTCTCTATCAGTTTTTCATCTGCGGCGCGGCGCCTGAGGTCGTGGATGATCTCCCGGCTGGTAGACTCCAGGGCCGGTATGCGATAGAGCTCCTCGAAATAGGCCCGGATCGAATCACCCAGCTTTATGTAAAACATCTCAAAATCTTCCTGCGTATCGAATGAATAGCTCCTCAACTGCTTCAGTGCGGAAGCGAGGGATTGGAGAGGATTGCGGAACGGGGTCGGCTGAAACGAGGATTCCGGTTCGGGTTCCGGTTTGGCCTGTTGCTGCAGATAGTAACGGTACAGGTACCAGCCCAACAGGCCGAGCAGGAGCAGCAGTATCAGATAAGGCCACCATGCACGGGCAAAGTCGAAGATCGGTTTCAGCGGTCTGAACTCCGGATTTTCGGACTGCAGCACCGTCTTGAAATGGATCGGTGTACGGGTGGTATAGACGGTGGTGGTGTCGCCGGCTTTGATCAGATGTACGGGAAGCCGGGGAATGGCGGCATCCTCGGTATCAAAAAACTGGAGCTGGTAGACCAGGCTGTCCCTGAAGTCTGTAATCCGGTAGTGCTGTCTGGACCGCATCTCCAAAGAGGCACCGAATTGGGAGGAATCGGGATAGATGATTTTGCCGTAGTCCTGGTCCTTGGTCAGGGTCAGCGAAAAGGTGAAGGTATCACCTACCCTGAGCGAATCGATCGTAACGTAGTCCACCACCTCTTGCGCATTCAAAGCCGGGGGATGGAGTAAGAGGCCGAGGATGAGCCCGGCGGTCGAAAGGAGATATCTGGGGTTTCGCTTCAAGGGATTACAGTCTGTATTTCGATCGCTTTTCGCTCATTCAAAACTGAAGAGGAGTTATATTTATTGCTCGAATTTCACAGGGGCTTAAGATAATAAAATCTAAGTTTACATTAGCCGGATCCATTATGGTATGGTTTAAAAGATTTTATATGATTCAAACCAGATTTAATGGTATGTTTTGATCCCCGTTTCCAATCATAAAATCAATCGCGGCTATGCGTTATCTTTTGTTACTATCGGCAGGATTCATCTGGATCCTCTCCTGCGAATCTGAGCCGGCGAACCGTGATGTTGCCGCAACGGCAGCAAGGTCGGACACCGTTCAGAAACAGCACCGTGAGCCGCAGGTTGATTCGTACGGATTCCGCATCGATACCCTGCAGATCTCCGACCACCAGGTAAAACGCAATGAAAGCTTGTACCAGATCTTTGCCAGCCACGACATCCCGGAACAAAAGATCTACAGCATCACCCAACAGGCGCGGGACCTGATTGACTTCCGAGATCTGAGGCCTGGCCAATCTTACCGGATGTATACCGACCGGGAAAATCGGGTCGGGCCGATACGATTTGTCTGGGAGCCGAATCCGTTGAAATATGTAGTCTTCGATCTTCAGGATTCCATCAGAATTTATGAGGAGGAGAAAAAAGTTGAAGTTCGCCGTGAGCATGCTTCAGGTACCATCCGTTCGTCGCTGTACGAGACACTGGTTGAAAAAGGCAACTCCCCGATGCTGGTGTTCAGATTGTCCGAAATTCTCGCCTGGCAGATCGATTTCTTCAATCTGCGCGAGGGAGACCGGTTCAAGCTGATCTATGAAAAGCAATATATCGACGGTACCTTTTTTGATTTGGGCCGGGTGCTGGCGGTGGAATTCACCCACCGGGAGACCACCTATAAAGCCTTTCGGTATGAGATGGATGGTCGTACCGGATTTTATGATGAGAAGGGAAGAAGCGTACAAAAAGCGCTGTTAAAAGCTCCCTTTAAATACAGCCAGCGTATCAGCTCAGGGTATTCGCACAGCCGCTTTCACCCGGTGCTCAAACGTCGGGTTCCCCACTACGGGGTCGATTATGCTGCACCCTATGGAACACCGGTATTGTCGGTCGGGGATGGCACGGTGATCGAGGCCCGTTATCGCGGAGCCAACGGCAACATCGTAAAAATCCGCCACAACAATACCTACGAGACCGCCTACCTGCATCTGAAGGGATTTGCCCGCGGCATACGGCGCGGAGCCGGCGTTCGGCAGGGACAGGTGATCGGTTATGTAGGACGTACCGGCCGGGTTACCGGAACACACCTCGATTACCGCGTGTATAAAAATGACAGACCCGTCAATCCGTTAAAGCTGGAGCTGCCCCCGGAAAAGTCGATACCCGGCAATGACATCGCAAAATTCAATATCGAACGGCAACGCCTGCAGAACCGGTTGGATGAGATCATTCTTTCCGGCGATACCGACGGTCTGGCCCATCAATAGCGCTGCATTCTCCGGTGGAAAAAGTTCATGAGCGGCTGCACATAGGAGTGGTTGGTGTGGAGATTGATCGTGTCGATCTTCATCCTCAGAAATTTATCCTTCAGAGCTGCCTTCTCTCGTTTCACCTTACTTCGGTAGGCTTTGCGCACACTCTCGCTCGAGGTATCCACCAGGATCTCCCGGCCGGTTTCCGCATCGCGAAGTGGCATCAGTCCGAGATCCGGAAGCTCCTCCTCCAGCTCATCGCTGATAAAAATGTTCACCAGGTCGTGTTTTTTATTGGTGATCTTCAGCTGCTTATCCATGTTGGTATCCTGGAAGTCGCTGGCAAGGACGATGATCGCGCGCCGGTTCAGCAGCCGGTTCACATAGGAGAGCGCCTCGCTGACATCGGTGCCGGTGCCGGTTGGCTCGGCAGTTAGCAGCTCGCGAATCAGCCGCAGTACATGAAGGCGGCCCTTTTTGGGGGGGACCACCTTTTCGATCACATCGCTGAACATCACCAGCCCGACCTTGTCGCTGTTCTTGATGGCACTGAACGCCAGTACGGCACAGATTTCGATGGCCAGCTCCATTTTGCTCTGGCTGTGGCTGCCAAAATAGCCGCTGGGTGAGATGTCAACGCACAACATCAGGGTTTGCTCCCGTTCCTCCTCGAACAGTTTGATGTAGGGGTCCCCGGTCCGGGCCGTCACGTTCCAGTCGATCTGGCGGATATCGTCGCCGAAGGTGTAGGCTCGAACCTCCGAGAATTCCATGCCCCGGCCTTTGAATGCGGATTGGTACTCCCCACCGAAGACGCTGTTGACCATTCCCTTGGTCCGGATTTCGATTTTTCGAACTTTTTTGAGGATCTCTTTGGATATCATGCCTGTAGATCGATGTTGGAATCAGACGCTTAAGATAGCAATCGTTAGGGAGAATTAAATCGCGAATCGGCCCGGCGAACCTATCCGGATTTTTGAACAACGTTGCCGGAAGCAAAATATGACCCGTTTTTTTGCTTCCGGCTGTTTGGTAATGGTCCTGCGGCAGCCGGCAATCGGGCGATAGATTATATCAGGGGAATGCAAAGTCGGGACGGAATATTTTAAGCATTGCCCCGCTAAATAGTTTCAGAAAAATTACCTACCTTTTGCACGCCATGCAGATCTAACGGAACCGCAATTAAATTTCGAATGCATATGATTATCGGTGTACCGAAGGAGATAAAAACCCATGAGAGCCGGGTAGCTCTTCTCCCCTCGGGGGTCACACAGCTGAAGCGAAACGGCCATGATATATTGGTCGAGAAAAACGCCGGCAACGGCAGCGGTTTTCCCGATCACCTGTATGAGGAGGCAGGGGCCACTATCGTCGAAGATGTGGAGGAGATCTGGAAAAAAGCCGGGATGATCATGAAGGTAAAGGAGCCTATTGAGGTGGAATATCCCCGGATGAGAGAGGGACAGATCATCTTCACCTATTTTCATTTTGCCGCCAGCCGCGAACTGACCGAAGCGGTGGTAGAGTCGAAATGTGTGGCGATCGCCTACGAGACGGTAGAAAAGAGTGACGGGTCGCTTCCTCTGCTCATTCCCATGAGTGAAGTGGCCGGGCGCATGGCGGCGCAGGAGGGGGCGAAATATCTGGAAAAGCCTCTCGGAGGCCGTGGGGTGCTGCTGGGAGGTATACCGGGGGTCCTACCGGGCAATGTCATGGTATTGGGCGGCGGGGTCGTCGGTGTGAATGCCGCCAAGATCGTCGCCGGTATGGGGGCCAACACCACGATCATGGATATCAACGTGGATAAACTCCGTCATCTGGATGATATCATGTCGAAAAATGTCAGGACCATGTTCTCCTCCGAATCCAATATCCGGAAGCTGCTGCCCACTGCGGACCTGGTGATCGGAGCGGTGCTGAAACCGGGAGCCAAGGCCCCTCATCTGATCAACAGGGAGATGCTGAAGATGATGAATCCGGGCACGGTGCTGGTGGATGTGGCGATCGACCAGGGGGGATGTTTTGAAACCTCCAAACCGACCACGCACGACGATCCGATTTACACGGTGGATGAGGTCATCCATTACTGCGTGGCCAACATGCCGGGGGCGGTTCCCAACACCTCCACCATCGGGCTGACCAATGTGACCTTGCCCTATGCGGTCGATATCGCCAACCGGGGTTGGAGGGATGCGATCGACGATGACCCCGAGCTGGAAAAGGGATTGAATATTGTGGATGGTCAAATCGTTTATAAGGGGGTGGCTGAAGCGTTCGAGATGGACTGGACCCCGGTTGAGGAGGTCCTGTAGCCCTTTTTAGTGGAATAAGGGTGAATAAGTTCGGCGTTCTCAGAACCTGCTGTAAGAGCCGTAATGTCGCACTAAAAAATACTCCCAGTTCAGGATCGGCTGGCCAGGAACGGCTCGGTGCTGTGGAATGACTGTTATCAAGTCTATATAAATTAGGCTAAATTGCTGGCATTCAATAGATTACCTGTTATAGCAGAAACGTTAATAACATGTGTATAAGTATTTTTGTATCGCACTGCATTGCACATTATATTTTTTTATTGCATTAACCATTTATTAAAGTTTTACGGCTAATCCATGGGTAAAATCATCTCCATTGCCAATCAGAAAGGCGGTGTAGGCAAAACAACTACGGCTATCAACCTCGCTGCCAGCCTGGCTGCGATCGAGCACCCCACGCTGGTGATCGATATCGATCCCCAGAGCAATACCACCAGCGGATTGGGAATTGAGGGGAAAACAGTAACCAACTCGATTTATGAGGTGATGATCGGAGGTGTGGAAGCAGGGGATGCTATTCGCGAGACGGAGCTGCCGTATCTCGATCTGATCCCTTCCCATATCAACCTGGTGGGGGCTGAGATCGAGATGATCGATCGCGAGCAGCGAGAGCGGATCCTTGAGAAATCGATCTCGGGTCTGGATCAGAAGTACGACTTTGTTATCATCGACTGTCCACCATCGCTCGGACTGCTGACGATCAATGCGCTAACCGCCTCCGATTCGGTGATCATACCGGTACAGTGCGAATATTTTGCTTTGGAAGGGCTGGGGCAGCTGTTGAACACCATCAAGATCGTACGTCAGCATCTCAATACGGATCTGGAGATCGAGGGGGTTCTGCTGACGATGTTCGACACCCGTACGCGACTGTCGAGCCAGGTTGCCGATGAAGTACGTAAATATTTTGAAGAGCGTGTATTCAACACCGTTATTGCCCGGAATGTGAGGCTGGCAGAAGCTCCGAGTTTCGGCAAACCGGCCCTGCTGTACGATTCAACCAGCGTGGGGGCTAAGAACTACCTTTCACTGGCCAAAGAGATTATTCACAGAAACAAAAAACTGTATAAGAACAGCCCCGTTCTTGCAGGCTGACCATAGGTAAGTGAGGTTATTATGGCTTCGAAGAAAGTATTAGGGCGTGGATTGGGCGCCTTCTTCCCGGAGTATGAGGAAGGCGGTGAGAAGAAACAGTCCGATACCGGGGATGAGACCGCCAGTGCCTATATCGACCCGAAGAAGAGAGTCAATATTGTTCTGCAGATACCACTGGAGAACATCCGCCCCAATCCCCATCAGCCGCGAAAGGAGTTCAGGGAGTCGAGCCTGGAAGAACTTGCCGATTCCATCAAAAAACACGGACTGATCCAACCCATCACCGTCCGGTATATCGGGGAAAAACGGTTTGAACTGATCAGCGGGGAGCGCCGTGTGCGTGCCTGCAAGCTGGCGGGCATCGAGGAGATTCCGGCCTATATTCGCGATGTAGAGGATGAGGAGATCATCTCATTTGCCCTGATAGAGAATATCCAGCGGGAGGACCTGAATCCGATCGAAATAGCGATGGGATACCAGCGGCTGATCGAGGAGTGCGATTATACCCAGGCGGAGGTGGCTGAAAAGGTGGGCAGGGACCGCTCCACAGTAGCCAACATGCTGCGCCTCCTCAATCTTCCGCCCTTTATCCAGGCGGCGCTCCGGGATGAGAAAATATCCATGGGGCATGCACGAGCCCTGATCACCGTCGAGGATGAGGAGGTTCAGGAAAAGATTTTCAAGAAAGCTGTCAAAAATGACTATTCGGTCCGCCAGATAGAGAAAGCCGTTCGCTCGATCGGGAAAAAATCCGATACCCGAAATGAGGATGCCAAAAAAGAGAATCAGGCGTTGTATAATGAAATATCGAACAGGCTACGACGTAAATTAAGTACGAAAGTCAATATCAAACCGAAAAAGAATGGCGGTGAAATCAGGATTGAATACTATTCCGATGAGGATCTGGACCGTTTGCTGGAACTCTTTGAGTCGATCTCTTAGCGTTCTTCTGCTCATTTGGCTTGCCCTTCCAATCCATCTCGCCGCCCAGGGACTGACTAAAAGCCTAAAGCATCAACACCCCGGCATGATGCAGAATTATCTGGCTGACAGCGAGCTAATGGCCTCCCGGCACCATTCTTATCCCCGGTTTCGAACCAACCTGGAGGATTCGGTAAGGGCAAAGCAGGTTTATCCCGAGCCCAACAGCGTGCTCTACAAATCGATGATCATTCCGGGCTGGGGCCAGGTGGTGAACAAGCAGGCTTGGAAAGTTCCCATAATTTACGGTTTATTGGGAGGACTGACATGGTACACGATCGATCTGACCAAACGGTACCACGATTACCAGGCGGCCTTTTATAACCTGAACAATGATGATTTGAAGTTCGGGCGTACTCCTCCGGAGCTCGCCGGACAAAATGGAGAATCGCTGAAATTCACCCGCGACAAACTGCGCAATCGACGTGATTTGATGTATGTTGTCATTGGGTTGGCCTATGCACTGAATATCGTGGATGCCTATGTATATGCTCATATGCGGTCGTTTGATGTGTCGGATGACCTGAGTCTGAGAACGACCATGAAACCGGAGCTGCTCGGGGAGGGCCATCCCGGTATGACCCTGTCGGTTGCCCTGTTTAAAAAAGAACAAGCTAGATAAAATTTATGAATACGAATAAAGAGAATTCAAACGTGCTGAATGTTCCTGAAAACTTCGACCAGGATCTGGATACCGATATATGGAGTATCTTCAAGATCATGGGTGAGTTCGTGGAGGGATACGACAAACTTTTCAAAATCGGGCCCTGTGTAACCATATTTGGTTCAGCCCGCACCCAGGAGGGGCAACAATATTACGAGCTGGCCCGCGAAACAGCTCGTCAAATCACCCAAAAGGGATTCGGCGTGATCACCGGCGGCGGCCCCGGAATCATGGAGGCGGCCAACCAGGGAGCCCGGGACGGCAACGGAAAATCAGTTGGACTGGGCATCGATCTGCCCTTTGAACAAGGGGTCAACGAATATGTGGATCCCAACTATGTGATCAAATTTCATTATTTCTTTGCAAGAAAAGTGATGTTTGTAAAATATTCGCAGGGTTTTGTGGTATTTCCCGGCGGTTTTGGAACCCTTGATGAGTTTTTCGAAGCGATGACTCTTATACAGACCCAAAAGATATCGCAGTTCCCCGTCGTATTGGTGGGCACGGAGTACTGGAAGGGCTTGATCGACTGGATTAAAAACACGCTGGTAGAGGAGGGGACGATATCCCCGGAGGATGTAAACCTATTCCGGGTTACCGATGAAGTAGAGGAGGCGGTGGATATCATTTGTGAGTTCTACCAGAAGCATACACTCAGCCCCAATTTTTAGATGCCAATCCCCGACGGCATACTTAAACCGACGGCTTGACGTTATCTCCTCAGAGCCGCGGAGTGAAAGGAAATCAATCGGAACAAATTGACGTTAAGTTGCTACAATAGAAGTATTGTTGGCAACAGCATCGGCAGATCCGGTAATTTCCGGTCGATATGATGTTTGAAGCAGACCGTTCTTCCCGGCAATATGTTTTCTTAAGTAATTTTAATTTGTTATTTTTTTTGCTTTGTATCCGAAACCTCAAAATCTGTAGGGACAATGAAGTTTTTCAAAAGCACTTTTTCAGTCGTAGTACTCGGGCTTTTTGTGTTGGTATCCGTAACCCAGCTGCAAGCGCAGGATAAACGAGAGGCAATTCAGGCATTTAACAAAGGGCTGGAATTGGCCAACCAGGAACAGTTTGAACAGGCCATCAACATGTTCAACCAGGCGATTACCACAGCCCAGCAGCTTGGCGAAGAGGGCAATGATATAGTTGACAGGGCTCAGGATCAGCTGCCCAAAGTTCATTACAAGCTGGCTGTTCAGAAGTACAAGGATTTCCAGAAATCCAAATCGATGACCAGTTTGGATGAGGCGTTGAAAGCTTTTCAGGAGGCCACTGACATAGGGAAGGAATATGGCAGCGAATCGATCGCCAGCAAGGCGGGCAGCATCACCACCCAACTGTACTACCAGAAATCCATCCTGGCTTTCCGTTCTCAAAACTACGATGCAGCTCAGGCTGCACTGGACCAGGCCATAGAGCGAAATCCCAACTACGCAAAGGCCTACTACCAGAAAGGCATTGTTGTTAAGAACCGAAATCGCCAGAATTATGAAGAGGCGATTCAGTTCTTTGACAAGGCGATCGAAGTCGGGCAGAAAACCAACGATAACCAGATCGTGCGTCAATCGAAGGAAGCGGCCCGTGACGAGCTGATCTATCGAGGTGTGAAATTGATGGAGAACAAGAATTTTTCAAAATCCGAAGAGCTGCTGAACCGGGCACTTGAATATGATGCCGAATCATCGGATGCTCATTACCGGCTGGCCGAACTCTACAACAAACGGACTAGCTGGGACGCAGCCCTGCAGCATGCACAGAAAGCGCTCCAATTTGAGAAAGGCGGAAGAACCGATAAAGCTAAAATCTATTTTGAACTCGGTACCGCTTACAAGGCCAAAGGGATGAAAGCCAAAGCCTGTGATGCATACAAAAATGCAGCCTTCGGCTCATTCAAAGCTCCGTCCGAACATCAGATGGAATATGAACTGAAGTGTGAAGGAGCGACCCGTTAAAAATTATCTTGGTTTGGTTTTCAAGCCCTCCCTGATCGGAGGGCTTTTTTTTATTTTTCCTTTCTTCGAATGCCCGGCAATCTTTGAGTTTCAAGTAAAGATTGGTTTGACTATTTTCATGCTGAAAATTCAAGCTACCGTATCAGCAGTCTATTTCCATAAGGGTATAAATTTTTCAGAATGGCAAACCAATCTCTTGATGAACGCTGTGTAAATACCATACGAACATTATCCATAGATGCAGTACAGGAGGCCGAATCCGGCCATCCCGGTATGCCGATGGGTATGGCGGATGCTGCTTATGTCCTGTGGAATGAATTTCTGAAGCATGATCCCGCACATCCGGATTGGTTTGACCGCGACCGTTTTGTGCTTTCGGCCGGTCACGGTTCGATGCTGCTTTACTCACTGTTACATCTGACCGGTTACGATCTCTCTTTGAAGGAGTTGAAAAATTTCCGCCAGTGGGGGAGCAAGACCCCGGGCCATCCGGAAGCGCATCTGACCCCGGGTGTGGAAACCACCACCGGGCCGCTGGGCCAGGGTTTCGGTACCGGTGTAGGTATGGCGATGGCGGAAGCCCATCTGGCAGCACTGTTCAACACCGAAGATTTGAAGATCGTAGATCATTATACCTACGGTATCGTCAGTGACGGCGACCTGATGGAAGGGGTGTCCCACGAAGCAGCCTCGCTGGCAGGGCACCTTAAGCTGGGCAAGATCATCTACCTGTACGATTCGAACCATATCACCATCGACGGCCATACCGACTTGACCTACACCGAGGATGCGGCGCTTCGATTCGATGGATACGGTTGGCACGTGCAGCAGGTCGACGGACATGACCGTGAAGCCGTGAGTAATGCGATACGTTCCGCCCAAAAAGTTGAAGACCGCCCTTCGGTGATCATCTGTTCCACACATATCGGTTTCGGAAGCCCCAACAAACAGGACAGCGAGAAAGCTCACGGTTCGCCGCTCGGTGAGGATGAAGTACGTCGAACCAAGGAAAATCTCGGCTGGGATCCCGACAAAAAATTTTATATACCCGATGAAGTCGAAGAACACTTCAGGAAAGCGGTTGACCGGGGTGAAAAGCTGTACCAGGAGTGGAATGAAAAATTGGAGAAATACCGGGATCTGGATCCCGACCGGGCCGAACGATTTACTGCCCGATTGGAACAAAAGCTGCCGGATCATTGGGATGAGCTGTTGCCCGATTTTGAACCCTCCGAAAAGGGTATCGCCACCCGGGCAGCCTCGGGAACGGTGATCAACGCCCTGGCTGAGGAGATTCCGCAGATGATCGGGGGCTCCGCAGATCTTACCGGCAGCAACAAAACCTGGATCGATAGCTCCGGCGTGTTCAGTCCCATGGATTACACCGCCAGGAACATCCATTTCGGTGTGCGCGAACACGGGATGGTCGCAGCGTTAAACGGTATGGGACTTCACCGGGGAGTGATCCCCTACGGCGGAACCTTCCTGATTTTTTCCGATTACTGCCGTCCCTCGATCCGCATTGCCGCGCTGACCCACATACCCATAATCCTGGTATTTACCCACGACAGCATCGGTTTGGGAGAAGATGGCCCGACCCATCAACCCGTGGAACATCTGGCCTCCCTGAGGGCGATGCCCAACATGGTGGTGTTGAGGCCGTGTGATGCCAATGAAGTATCCTGGGCCTGGAAAGTGGCCCTGCAGCGTACCGACGGGCCCACTTCGATAGCCCTTACCCGCCAGAAGATCCCGATATTCAATCGGGATGAACGATCGGATGCCCGTGGCCTGCTGAAAGGCGCCTACATCCTCTCTGACGCGGATACGGACCGTCCGGATGCGATCATCATCGGCACCGGGTCCGAGGTACAACTCGGTATTGAGGCCCAGGAAAAACTCCGCCAACAGGGGGTTGAGGCCCGGGTAGTGAGTATGCCTTCCTGGGAACTATTTCGCCAGCAAAATCAGGAATATCGGGAGTCTGTGCTTCCTTCATCGGTCACCGCACGGGTGTCGGTGGAAGCAGCGGCTACATTTGGCTGGAAAGAATGGATCGGCGAGCAGGGGATGGCGGTAGGACTAGACCGATTCGGAGCCTCTGCGCCCTATGAAGATATATTTGAACAGCTGGAGATCACCTCCGATCGGGTTGCCGATGAGGTCAAACGGCTGTTGTAAGATTATTTGAAGAACTGCTTCACTCGGGCCGGTGCACCACGGTAAAGGTGATATCGTCGGCAGGTTTCTCAAGCCCAATAAAACCATCCAACGACTTTTGAATCTTTTGCACGATCGTTTTGGAGTGCAGGGATCCGTATACGCTCATGATCGCATCGATTCGATCTTCCCCATACAACTCATTCTGTTCGTTTCGGGCTTCTGTCAATCCATCGGTATAGAATAATACGCTGTCACCCGGCTTAAAGTGAAATTTTTTCTCCTGGAGGTTGGATCTGAGGTTGGCGGTATTGGTCATTCCCAGGGCGAATCCGTCGGATCGCAGATCGAAGGTGGCATCACGCTCCTTGTTATAGAACACCGGTGCGTTCTGTCCGGCCCGGGCAAAGGTAAACTGCTGATCATCATGTGGGAAGAAGGCGGCACAGGCGGTTACAAACGTCTTATCCCTGATATCCGATTTTACGTAGTCGTTAAGCTCCACCAACAGCTCCTTGGGTGAGGGCTGGCTTTTTTCAATGAGCAGGTGGACCAGTGCCTGCATCCGAACCATATAGAGGGCGGCGGTGAGTCCCTTGCCCGAAACATCGGCAATGACAATGTAGGTACCCTTCTCCGTTTCAATCATATCCACATAGTCACCACCCACCTCCTTGGCTGTACTGGCAAAAGAATAGATCTCCAGATTCTTTTTCTTCATTTCGGTGGCGGGAAGCAGTCCCAGCTGGATTTCCCGGGCCAGGTCGATCTCCCGCTTCACATCCGATTTTTCCAGCAGTTCGAGCAGCAACAGCATAGCCATGGAGGCGAATGAGAACGGGATGAGCAGGTCGTAAAACAGTATAAAGTTGGCGATACCGAGGAAACCGGCGAGGTAATAGAGTGCGAAAGAGAGGGTCGACAAACCGAATATCAGTCTTCGGGTGGGGGTGAGCCGCTGAGTCAGTGAGGAGAAAAGGCGAAAAAATTTAATATGGGCAGGGAGCTCCTCCTTGCGGGTTCGTTGAAGATCCTCGCCGACCGCTTCGCGATAGAGCTGCTTCAACCGGTCGGTATCCTCGTAGAACTCTTTTCCAAGCCGTTTCCGGTTCATACCGGAAACATACTCCTTGTAGAAGGTCTTGGTATGTTTGATCGCCTCCTGTGCTTCGTTTTTCAGACCCATCGGGTGAACTGGATATGTTAGATAACTATGAAGTTACGGGTAGTTAGTTGCCGCCATTAATGGTTATTCGTAATACGCAACAAAAAGTTGTATCAAATCGGTTTATATATGCTGCAGCCAGGGTCCGATTGTGTCTGCCGGCCGATAAATGACAACCCTAAATTGCGGTAGTATATCATAAATCGATTTCAGGCTCCGGATCATTCAAATTTATAGCAGGCTACATAACGGGAATCCGGAACAGGAGCATTCATGAGTCTGACGTACCCGCTTTTCAATGGGTTAAGTTAATATATTTGCTCACAGTTTATTACCTTTGGGAATAGCAAAATCCTTCACTGAATAAATCGATTTCATGTCCAAGAGCGTACTGTTTCTGCTGGATGGTATGGCGCTGGCCTATCGTTCACATTTTGCCTTCATCAGCAGCAATTTAAAAAATTCCGAGGGTATACCCACTGGTCCGATATATGGTTTCGCCAATACCCTTGAGAAATTGCTGGAGGAGGAACAGCCCACCCATATTGCCGTGGTTTGGGATACGGAAGAACCCACCTTTCGCCACGAGATGGATGAAAACTACAAAGCGCACCGCCCGCCCCAGCCCGAGGAGCTGAAGATCGGCATTCCGCTGATCAAGGAGATGGTGGATGGGTATGGGATCGACAATCTTGAGCATCACGGCTATGAGGCCGATGATGTGATCGGCACGCTGGCCGACCAGGCCAACGAAGAAGACGTGGATGTGTATCTGGTGACCCCGGACAAAGATTTCATGCAGCTGGTACATGATCACATCAAGATGTACAAACCCGACAATCGCAACGGCGGTTTCAACGAGGTCGACCGGGAAGGGGTGAAGGATTATTTCGGTGTGTATCCCGATAAGGTGGTGGATGTGCTGGCAATCATCGGGGATACCTCCGACAACATTCCCGGTGTGAAGGGGATCGGCAAGAAGGGAGCCCCGAAGATCATCAACAAGTATGGATCGCTCGAAAAGGCGATCGAGGAAGCCCCCAACATGAAGTCGAAACGGCACCGCGAGGGGCTTCAGAATTTCAGCGAGGAGGCTCTTCATGCCAAGGAGATGGTGAGTATCAAAACCGATGTTCCCGATGTGATTGACTGGGAGGAGTTGGAGTGGGAAGGGCCCGACGGGGAGGAGCTCGGCAAGTTCTTCAAGCGGATGGAGTTTCGCTCCCTGACCAAGAAATATCTGGGTGAAAAGGTCGAACAAAATGAGAAACTCGCCAACAGGCAGAAAGAGACCGGCCAAAGTGATCTGTTTGTAACCGCGGATGAGACTGAAACGGACCAGGAGACCGATCTGGCTACTTTTACGGCCGATGCCTCCAGCTATGAACTGGTTAAAACGTCGAAACAACTTGAAGAGCTGGTGGAGCTGTTTGGGGAGGGTGACCGTATCTGTTTCGACACCGAAACCGATGGAGTGGATCCCGTAACCGCCGGCCTGGTAGGGATCTCCCTGAGCAGCACAGCGGGCGTGGCCTACTACATCCCGGTTAACCTGGATGAAGGGCTGGAGAAGGAGGAAGTGATAGAGATCCTCAAGCCCCTCTTTACGGACCAATCCCTACTTAAAATCGCCCATCACTACAAATTCGACTACATGATCCTGA
>JAWVYR010000008.1:0-21235 GCA_033722635.1 Balneolaceae bacterium
AAGATATCGATGATACCGACACCCACCGCATCGACCTGGACAACGGGATTACCATCACCGAAGAGGGAACCGATATTGTCGTTGATTTCACCCAATTCTGCGTACTGCTGTATCTGGAATTGGAAGATGAGGACCTGGAGGCCTGTTTTGGAGATGATTGTGATGAAAAGGGGATTCGGCGGACATTTAACGTTCGAAAGCTGTTGATTGATAAAAGCAAATTGCTCAATATCATCCGTGAAGTCAGGGCAGATCAGCAGATCACTCAAAACGATCTTTTCAGCGAAGCCAACGCCTGCTTTGACCTGAAAGATCTTTGTATTGAACGGCTTGGGTATTACGGTGACAAAAATCTATCTCTGGCTTCTTATGATCGCTTTGACGAACTCTATAACGACTATCAGTCCATCGTCCAAAACGCATCAGTCGAGGTTGGGAAGGCACTTTTCCAGAGCTACGATAAGTTTAAGCCGGTGATCGGATCCCAGTATCAGACAGCCCCTTTTCAGGGCTTCAACGCCGATGCATTCAACAATAATAACCTTTATAAGCGCATCGAAGAAGAACTTCACTTCAAACCGTTTGCGATACAGTATGCCTATGATTTTCTTCTGGACCTCAGGGATGCCTATGATGAATTTCGCGATGTGGCCTGTGAAGTGGCCGCGGTCTGCCGACCGGACACGAATCAGTTTCCCCGTCATTTGATGCTGGATCTGGCAATACCAACCCAGACAACCAGGCGATCGGGCTTCAGGCAGTATTTTCAACCAAGCCCGATCCACTCCGGCCATGGGGATCTCCGTTCAAAAGCACGATTGCTGCATCAAAGGATGGTGCAGATGGTTGAGCAGTTCAGCATTAGGATGGATCGATTCAGTGAGATCAGGATTACCCCCAGTGAATCCTACGGATCCCCGCTAAGCCACCGGTCGATACCCTACTACTTCGATCTTCAAACATCGCTTCAGCTGGTCAGGCTCTGGAGCTATCAAAAAAGCCGGTATAACAAACAGAACCTTATTCCCTCGTATCATGCCGAGGAATACAGCAGCCACAAGTGCGCTCTGGAGCGTTCATTGCATCGGATGGACAAGTATCCATTCCTGCGTATCGAAGGCCATATCGGCAAGAACTACGAGCAGTCCCTCGCCCAGCTCGAACGGTTAAGAGAAGAGCTGAATCTGCCGATCAAAGTGGTGGGGGTAAAACTGAGCAATAATTTCGCCAACACCGGACTCTCATTCGAATGTCGCTTTGATGACCTGCAAAACCTGTACAAAACCTACCGGACCGAGCTGGAATGTCTGCTGGATGAACAGATGCTGTTTTTTAGAAATCTTAAAGTACAGAAGAAGGAATCGAAGGTAGAGGAAAAAACGGATAAACCGGAGGAGAATACAGCTACAGGTACAGTGATGGGCACGGTACCGTTTTATAAGACGATTAATCTTTTTACGGCTACGGAAGAAAAGCACACAAAGTCTGAGGAAATACCAAAAAATGATCCTCAAAATGTAGCTGTAGGCAACTATGATATACAGAAGAGGTTTCCTCAGGCTGAGACAGGCACATTGGGAATGTTCGTCGATAACATCTCAACTATAATGCCAGGGACTCAGCAACCTTGGGAAAGCCTTGCTGAAATTCCAAACATTCTAATGAATCTGAATTATACATTCCCCCAAATTTACTTTCTGTTTATGAAACCAGTGCAACTGGCTAGAAATATTCAGCAGTTGTTGAACACTATTCCAGAACGCCTTGAGGATTTGGACATACACGTGCTGGAAAAAGCATTTCAAACCGTAGTAGATACATCAAAAAGTTATAAAAAACAGTTGGAGGAAGAAGCGGATAAGAAAGGTGATGAGTTGGATGGGCGTGAGGAGATCATCATCTTCCGATTGGACAAGCTAATATACAGTTGCGTGCTGAGGAAACTGAAGCAGCTTTACAAGCTCTATCTTGACCGTGTGGAGGAGTTTCAGAAGATGAACCTCCTCTCGGAATATGCCAAAAAACATTCCGGTATGGAACACCTGGCGGGGGTGCCGTCGGGCGGAACGTTCGTGATGGTCTATGTCGATCGAAATGAAGATCTTTCCGCCGCACCCCAGCCGGTCCGGGAGTTCGGAACATTTATGGTGGAAGCCCAACCGATGTTGGTGAGGCACGAGCAGCCGGTGGAGGTATTTGAATCCTATCGAAAAGGCTCCTACTCCAAAAAGCGGAAAAGTGAACTGTCTGAAAATTTCAAGACGATGCTACGGCAATTGAGCGAGACCGCCGGCAAAAAGGAGATCGGTATCGAACCCAAGCAGTGGTATGAATTGGGAAGGGAGATCGATGATCAAATTTTAAAACTGCCCGAAATTGAACCGAGGCCAACCCCTCCCGACCATGTGGTGGTGGCGGATTTTGCGCTGCCCTATCTGTGCAAGAGCGATTGTCCGGAATTGGCGACGATGGTGATCTCGCAGCTCAGCTTCACCTTGCCCAAAATGCAGTTCTGTAAAGAGGACGATCAGCAATATGAATTCAATATCCATCCGTCCGGGGGAGTTGTAGAGGGTCCCGGCGTGAGCAAGGAGGGGGACAGCTGGCTCTTTACTCCCTCGAAGGTAACAGTAGAGACGGAGGAGGTTCGGTTTACCTACCGGGTCAATAATCAAACTGCTGTGTTTGATGTAAAGATTCTCAATCCCAAGGCCTCCTTTAAAGCCAATATTGACAAGCAGGAGTCGGGAGAGACGAAAGTTACCTTTGTAAACCAATCCACCGGGGCGAATTCCTATAAATGGGAATTTGGTGATGGTAACAGCTCGCGGGAAGAAAATCCTGTACATATTTACGGGGATATCGACAAGGATTCTGTTGTGGTCACCCTCGAGGCCTCAAACCTGGACTGCACCGATGAAGCAGCCCGGCAGGTCGATTTGCCCAAGGAGAAACCGACCCAATTCGCCCTCAAAGGAGCCCAGAAGTCAGGCGATACCTATCAGGTATGCGAAAACGACGATCCCTATTTCTTTGCACTCAGCCATAAAGATGAACCGATTCTGGGTGACAGTGAAGGGGTATTTCAAACGGGTGCAAAGAGATCATTCTCCCCCCAACAGTACACGCCCGGAGAATATGAGTTGAAATACCGGGAGAAATCCATGAAAATCAAAGTACTGGCCGTTCCGGAAGCAAAATTTGAGGTGAATCCTCGAAAAACAGGGTCTGTGATGGTAGAAGCAGAGCTGATCAACAAATCCGATGGATCGGTCGTGGAGTGGGTGGTCGATGGAAAAAGCTATACCGAGGAAAACCCCATCCACACCTTCAGGCAGGTGGATCAGCCTCATAATGTCCGGTTAACCGTCGAATTCAAGAATGGCTGTCGGAACACCGCAGTGGAAAGCAACCATAAGATTGGGTACAAGTCATCCGAAAATGAAATAATCATTGCTGTCGATGATGTGATCAACAAATCCAATGAACTGGACAATCATCTGGATACCAACATGGATAATGAACTGTTCGAAGGGGAAAATGTGATATATGAGGATACCAAGCTCCTGATCGATACGATGGCCACTGATTTTAACGATATGGAAATCCGGGAGAAATATATCGAAGGCGATAAAAATGCAGAGGTCGGTAATAAAATGGCTGATCTGCTCTCCAACACTTCGAATACCCTGTTCTCTGAGGCTGGCAATCTTTCAGATAAGCAGGTTCGCTATGTGTTTGGTTTCTACGAAACACAGCTGAATCAACTGCTCGATTTCACAGCGCTTCAGAAGAAAGATATTACGGCCAATAGTAATATCGGCCAGGCGATGGATAGCGCCGCCACCCAGTTGAACCAGATGAAAGATGCCGGCTTGATCAAGGAGGAGGATAGGTCGGCCCTGGTCAATAAATTTACCGCGATCAAGAATACAGCGGTTAAACAAGGGAAAAATAGTCTGGCCGCCCAGGTGGATAAAATGCTTAACGCTGTCAAATAGAATCGGAAATGGCTCAGGACCAACATCATATCATAGACAAGCTGGTGGTGGAGCTGGAGGTTTCAAAACCGCAGGATGCGCACGAATGTCAATCG
The DNA here is from genome assembly GCA_033722635.1 of Balneolaceae bacterium. Classification (GTDB taxonomy): domain Bacteria; phylum Bacteroidota; class Rhodothermia; order Balneolales; family Balneolaceae; genus JAWVYR01. The sequence continues at coordinate 4,097 of JAWVYR010000008.1, forward strand.
AAGATCGACTGGGAAATTGAGCACTATCTCGAGGAAAAACTAGAGCGGCAGTTCAGCCAACTCTCGGGAGAAGCGTTCATACAGGTCGACCGGCTGGAGCTGGATCTGGGACAGTTCCAGCCGGATGAAATCAAAATGGAGTTTATGACCAGGCTGCACCATCAATTCGTGGATACCCTTGACCGGCTGATCCGGCAGCAGTCACCGGAAATCAACCGAATGACCAGGAAGCAGCTCCTTTTCCAAACGTTTACCCATTTCCTTGAAACAGGCCGGTATCCCTGGCATGCGGGAAAACATCTGGATGAGGCCATGATCAGAAACCCGGGAGCGTTGATTGACGAGGTTTGGGATCTAGACCACGATTTTGTGTCTCATTTTTTGAAACAACACCTGCAAATGGCCGATTTGCGCTCCAGACTGTTACAGTATCTGGACGGTCAACAGTTTATCGATTTGGCCGTCATACATACCGGTATTGACGAGTCACAGTTACGGGGAGCTCAACGGAGCATAATAAGCTTATGGGAACTCGGTGTTTTTCAGGGTACCGACCGGCGAGAGATCGATCGGGCCTACAGGGAGGCTGTACTGGAGCATTACCACGGGAGGTCTGATTCAACAGTTCCTCTGGGTACGCGTTTACTGAACCACCTGTATGGAGAAGAAAATCTGTCAGATAAACGCAGCTTCGTCCGGCAGCTGCATGACAATGAGGAGACCGTGTGGAAATTGCCGGATGATGATATCTCCCGTTCTATCAAAACCCTGACTGCCCTGCAGGGAGCGGTGACGGTACTGCAAGAGTTGAGCCGGTCATCGGAATATGACCGATACATAAAATTGAATAACTACCTGACAATAATAAAGAAGAACGTTTCATCTATAAAAATTATAGATGAAATATCGGACCTTGAAGATTTTATAAATTACTCGAAAGATCAGTTCGGGCAGCTCGCCCGTGCGGCGGTTCAAGTACTGGATGATCAGCTGCTTTCCGGGTTGGAAAAAGATGAACGGAGGGAGAATTCAGCGGGTAAAACATCCGAAAATGAATTCTACATAAATAATGCAGGATTGGTGTTGTTATGGCCGTTCCTTACACGATTTTTCCGGAAGCTGGAACTGATCGCCGATCGTGATTTTCTGGATATATCCACCCGGTCTCAGGCTATTCATATCCTGCAATATATAGCAACCGGCCATACCGATTCGCATGAACATCAGCTGTTACTTAACAAAATCCTCTGTGGCTATCCTGTTGAGGCCTATCTGCCAATAGGCTTTTCCTATTCCGACCGCGAGCGGAAGGAAGCGAAAGAGTTAATTGAATCTGTTATCGGCCACTGGGAGATAATTGGAAACCTTTCCGTGGATGGATTCAGGGCTTCATTCCTGCAGCGCAACGGCCGGCTCACACGAGAAAGTGATCACTGGAAGCTGCAGGTGGAATCGGCCGGGTATGATATGTTGCTCGACCGTATACCCTGGGGCATTCAGACGATACGGTTGCCCTGGATGGAAATGCCCATATTAAACCACTGGAGGTAAAACGATGGAAAACGCACGGCATCTTGCGGAGGAACTGGAGTGGTTTGCGAAACTGCTGGACACCCGTTTCCGTCTTCACTTTGGGCAAGAGACCGAGTATAATGATCTGTTCGAAATTGATCCCCCGATTCTGAACGGAAACAAATCAAATTATTCGCGTTTTGTAAGGGAGAAGGATTTGAACAGGGAGGAACGCATCACCCTGCTGCTTTCGCTGATCCCTCACATCAGGCCTCACCTGCTGGATCTATTCTTTACCAAAAACGCTCATTTCGACCGAGGTTTTACCGAATTTGGGGGTCTTCGCGGCAATGCCTACAGCGGCTTTCTTCCCACGGGCGAGACGGTGATGTTTCTTCTGGCAGGAGTGGATCTGGAAAAACGATTTGCATTCAAATATCTGTTCGATCGGGATCATCTTTTTTCTCGCGGGAAGATCCTTTCACTGCAACGTACCACGTCGAATGAGCCTGCCTTAAGCGGATTGCTGCAGCTGAACGACGACTACGTAGACCACTTCACCTCCGGCAAGATCAACAAGCCGGCATTCAGCATGGATTTTCCGGCCAAAAGAGTAACCACCCAGCTTGAATGGGAAGACCTGGTACTACCTCACGAGACCCGGGACCAGATCGATGAAGTTCGGGCCTGGCTCAAGCATGGTAAAACACTGATGCAGAACTGGGAACTTCGAAAACGCATTTTACCGGGATTCAGGGCACTATTTCACGGACCTCCGGGGACCGGTAAAACCCTTACGGCCACGCTGTTGGGAAAGATCAGCGGAAGGGATGTGTATCGGGTCGATCTATCCCTGATCGTTTCGAAATATATAGGGGAGACCGAAAAAAATCTTGCCCGTATTTTCGACCGTGCCGATGACAAGGATTGGATTCTTTTTTTTGATGAAGCCGATGCCCTGTTTGGCAAACGGACCGAGATCAGTAGCGCCCATGACCGCTTCGCCAACCAGGAGGTGTCATACCTGCTGCAGCGGATGGAGGATTTTTCCGGCATGGTGATACTGGCCACCAATATGAAAAGCAACCTTGATGATGCGTTCACGCGTCGGTTTCAATCGGTCATCTATTTTCCGGTACCACGAAAAAAAGAGCGATTGCAGTTGTGGCAGAATGCATTTCCCGAACAGGCACAGCTGGCCGAAGAAATCGATTTGAAGGAGCTTGCCGAGCAGTATGAATTGACCGGTGCCGCCATTATGAATGTAATCCGATACTGTTCGCTGATGGCGCTTGACGAAGGGTGCCATATCATTACGAAGCAAAGAATTCAGGAAGGTATTCGAAAAGAGTTCCAGAAAGAGGGCCGTACACTGCAATCATAACCCGAGGCGATGTTCTCCGCAGCTAAAAAATCAAGCAGTACCGACAGCTCAACGGCTGCTGCCAATATACAGCGGAAGCGTGCTGAGTCTGATAACGGTTCTGCAAGGGGATCCCGCCTGAACCCTCCGGTTGTAACCTCAGGCTGGTTGGGACGCGCTGCAAACTCCTCTTCGGCGGCGGTCGTTCAGCCCAAACTGTCGGTTGGGAGGGCGGGCGACAAATTTGAGAAAGAGGCCGACGGCATGGCCGACAAAGTGCTGACGATGCCCGAACCGTCGACAGCCGCCGAGGAGAGGAAAGAGCCGGCGGTGCAGCCCCAATCGCTGATGCAAACGATTAGTCGGATGGTGCAAACCGCGGGGGAAGAGGAACGACTGCAGCCTCAGGCCGCAGAGGAAGAGGAGGAGCTGGTTCAAAAGCAGGCTGCCGAAGAGGAGGAGCTGCAGATGCAACCGGAGGAAAGGGAGCCGGAGCTGCAGGCACAGGAAGAAGAGGAGGAAGAGATTCAAGCACAGCTCGCCGAAAAGGAGTTACAGGCCCAGGCCGAGGAAGAAGAGAAGATTCAGGCACAGCCGGAGGAACGTGAGGAAATTCAACCGAAACGTACCGCGGATACGGGAAGCGAGGTGGGACACGGTTTCGAAAGTACATTGTCGGGAACCAAGGGGTCGGGAGATCCGCTCCCGGATAATGTCCGGTCTTATATGGAACCGCGGTTCGGCGCCGACTTCAGCAACGTGCGTATTCACACCGGTTCGGACGCTACGGGCATGAGCAGCCAGATCCGGGCCCAAGCTTTCACGCACGGCAGTGATATCTACTTTAACCGCGGGAAATTTAATCCGGGTACCAGCCAGGGCAAGCATCTGATCGCCCATGAACTCACGCATACCATCCAACAGGGGGCGGTCGTGCAGAAAAAGTCGGCAGTACGGGGTTCAACCGGCACCAACAGGGTGCAGCGAGCCTGGTACAACGATGCATGGGGGGCGGTCAGCGGTGCGGTGAGTGGGGCCGCCGAATGGGTCGGAGATAGCCTGGAGGCCGGAAAAGACTGGCTGATGGGTAAAATCAAGGGTCTGATTCAGGAAGTGCCCGGATATAAACTGTTCACTGTGGTGTTGGGTGAGGATCCGATCACCAATAAAAATGTGGATCGCTCCGGCCGCAATTTTATCGAGGCGGGACTGGATATCATTCCGAACGGAAAAAAGTACCGGGACAAGCTTAAGAAAGAGGGTGCCCTTGAAGAGGCAGCAGGCTGGCTTGACGATCAGATAAAGACCTTGGAGGGGGTCAGCCTTAAACAGGTAGCAAAGGATTTCAGTAGATTCTGGTCCGGCCTGAGCCTGACCGACGTCCGGCATCCCAAAAAAGTGATGCAGGACCTGCTCAAGGTGTTCAGCAAGCCGATGAACAAGGTGATCAGCTTTGCCAAGAGTGTAGCAAGCAAATTCCTGGAGATCGTTAAAGATTACCTGCTGTCGAAGGTGGTCGATTTCATAAAGAAGCAGCAGAGTCCCACTCCATATCCGCTGCTTACCGTGATTCTGGGAGAGGATCCCATCACCGGTGAAACGGTCGAGCCGACTGGGAAAAATATTTTAACCGGCTTCATCAAGCTGCACCCCGACGGGGACCAGCAGCTCAAGCAGATGAAGAAAAACAAGACTTTCGATAAAACGGCCGAATGGGTCACCGGGGCCATCAAGCGGCTTAAAACCATTGCCAGCGGACTGGGTGAAGCGTTTAGTACGGTTTGGGACAAGGTGACCGATATCAACACGCTCCTGAATCCAATCGATACCTTCAAGCAGATTTTCAAGAAATTTAAAAAGCCGCTGGTGGAACTGGCTGATTTTGTCTGGGAGGTGGGGGGCAAGATCCTCTCCTTTATCAAGGACGCGCTGTTGAACAGGCTCTCGAATTTCGCACGCAATACCCGCGGTTATCCGCTGATCACCGTCATCCTGGGCCGGGATCCCTTCACCGGCAAAAAAGTGAAGCGATCTGTTGAGAACATCATCAAGGGCTTCTTCAGCCTGATGGAGGGTGGCGAGGAAAAATTCAAAAAACTGAAAGAGAGCGGGGCGATTGCCCAAACCACCGCCTGGATGAACAACGCCATCGAGCAGCTGGGGATCACCTGGGAATATATAAAGGGACTGTTCATAACCGCCTGGAAGAGCCTGTCGATTCACGATATCGCCAAGCCCTTCAAGGCGTTTCAGCGTATCGTCAACCTGTTTAAGCCGCCGATCAAACGGTTGTTCAATTTTGTGGTGAAGGTGGTCAAGAAGGTGCTCGAGATAGTACTTAAAATCATGAATTTCCCGAGCGACCTGATTGTGAGCATCTTCCAGAAAACCGCAGCCGTGATACAGCATATCAAGAAGGATCCGATCGGGTTTATCAAGAACCTGTTGAAGGGAGTGAAGCAGGGTTTCAAGCAGTTTTTCGCCAACATCGGCAAGCATCTGATGGGTGGGCTGACCGACTGGCTTTTCGGCACCCTGGAGGAGGCCGGTATCAAGCCGCCGCCGGATCTCAGCCTGAAATCGATCCTGGGGCTGGTTCTGCAGATTATGGGGGTCACCCGCGACCGCATCTTTGACAAAATCGCCAAAAAGATCGGCAGGGAGAAGATGCAGAAGATCCGCGGTTTCATGGATCGTTTGACAGGTATATGGACCTTTGTCAAGGATGTGGTGCAGCGCGGGCCGATCGCGATCTGGGAGTATGTCAAGGAACGGATCTCCAATATTTGGAACATGATCCTCGAGCAGGTTAAGTCCTGGATCATGGAGAAGATCATCAAGAAGGTAACCACCAAGCTGCTGAGCATGCTCGATCCGACCGGGGTGATGGCGGTGATCAACAGCTTTATCGCGATCTACAACGCGATCGAGAGCTTCATCGAATACTTCACCAAAATGCTGCAGATGGTCAACCGCTTTGTGGATGGGGTAGCGGCGGTTGCACGCGGCAATATCGCACCCGCGGCCAACAAGCTGGAACAGTCGCTGGCCAAAGGGGTGCCGATCGCGATTGGATTCCTGGCCAACCAGGTGGGTCTCAGCGGGCTCGGCAAGAAGATCGGAAAAATGATCGAGGCGGTCCGCAAGAAGGTGGACAAGGCGATCGACTGGCTGATCGACAAGGCGTTCAAGGCGGGCGGGGCGGTACTAAGTTTCGGACGGGCGGCAGCAGGGAAAATACGCAGTTGGTGGAAATCTCGTAAGAAATTTAGATCAGATGACGGAGCTGAACACTCGCTCTATTTCAAAGGCAAGGGAAAGAATGCTAAATTGATGATAGCCAGTGATCCCACAAATTACAAACAGTTCATCGATCAAATAAAGCCCGTGAATGATGAACAGAAGAATGCAAAATCTGAAGCTAGAAAAATAGCCGTACAAATCGATAACCTACGCAACAAAGTTAGCACGGATCCGGCAGGAGTTAAAAGTCAGAGCAAAGATTTTTCCGAATTACTTGATGAACTTGCAAAGCACACTGCCGTTCTTTCTACGGGAGAAGGAGGCAGCCTTCCGGTTTCGACCAAACCTGTTTATGGTGGCCTTAGCAGTGCAGGATTTGCTACATCTATGAAAATTGAGAAACTGACTAGACTTGGCCCACCAGGCAGCAAACCCAAGGTATCAAACCCGGTATGGGAAAGGCTTAATTTAAGGAGATCGGGCAAGGGCAGTTACTATATATTGGGTCATTTGCTAAATCAGAAGTTGCATGGGAGTGGAACAACCTGGAAGAATATTACACCTTTATCCCGTAGTGGTAACGCTAAGCATGAAACTGATGTAGAAAGCAAAGTGAAATCTGCTGTTGATAAAGGAAAAGTGGTTAGTTATGACGTCAAAGTAACTTATGGTCGTACTACAGGACCATTGAAAGAGATAACGAGTTCGAATGATCCTAGGAAGGCTAATAAAGTCAAAGTGGCAGAGGCGGAGAAATATGTACCGCAAAGCATAACTTGTTCTGCTGAAGAGGTAGATCCTAAAAGTGGTGAGCCGTTAAAAAACAGTGAAAGCAATGATTTGCCCCTAGTAAATAAAGTGGTGCCAAATCCTGTTGAGCAAAACAGTATTACGGATTATCAAGTAATTGGTGAAACGGTTCAACAATTAAAGAGACTATCTATTAATAACCCAGGAACTAAGGCGATTGACGCGTTGATTGAACTTCACAATATTGGCACATCTAGAGCAGAGAGTCTTATGAGTAATAAGCCCTATCGATCATGGGATGAAGTTGCAGAGAAGAATCCCGGAATAACAGAGGAGCTTATAGAAACTTGGCAGGAACAAACTAATCCGGATGGGGATCGACTGGTCTATTTTCATGGTCAAACTGAATGGAAATAATGAATTTCTATTACTCAATTAATTTATAATCAGATTAATTTGAAGCAATAATCCATGAAACAACTCGGTAATTTCCTGGCAGTTATATTGGTAGTCGGTATCTTGGCAGGTATGGGTTGGGCCGGTTACCTGGGCATCACATTTTTGGTGGATCAGTTTGAACTGATTTCACCCGCCGTGGGTGCGACGGTGTCGATCCTATCTGTGGCAATACTGTTGGGGGCACTTCTGATTGCAGCTTCCATACGAAGCCTGGACCGCGGCGACGACAAGGTGGTACATCCGGAAAAGGCGGTGCTCTACAACCGGTTGATGGAGATCTGGTCTGCCGAAATCGACCGGGAGAGTGCCCGTGAAATTATGGAGTTGAAGCACCCGATGCTACTCTGGGCGGGCGACCGCGTACTATCGGAATTTTTGGATCTGAATGAATTGCTCGAGAATCATTCGGATCCTTCTCAGACAGCCGATCAGTTTCTATCCCTGCTTCAAGCGATGCGCAAGGACCTGGGAGCCCACAATCGGGGCTTCGATGCAGACCGCCTGGCGAGCGTGCTGCAAACCTCCCCCTCCGCCGATTAATTGTTCAACCCGTTGATGGGTACATTGTTCAAGGATGGATTGATTCTGAGCGTATTCATCAGGCGGTTCTGCACATCGGTTGGCAGCTGCACCTGTTGCAGTACCTGCCGGGTGGAATCCAGCTTGACCTTATAAAGCTGATTGGTCTGCTGCAAGTCATTGACCCTGACTTCCAGCTTCTGTTTTTGCTGGTTCAGATCCGCTGTTTTCTCGATCAGCTGCCTGTCCGGATTCCACTGGGAAAAGAAGATGGATGGCGCTTTTTCGATGACCTGCGTGGTGTCGGCCGGTGTTTCTGTGCCCGGTTGTTGATCAGCTACCGAAGCCTGGGGTGGGGGTAGGAAGGAGGTACCGCCCACAATGGTTAGATAGATCAGCAGTCCGTTGAAGGGAACGACTGCCAGTTTTTTCAGGGAGCGCTTTTCGGAGATGGCGTAACCGATGCCGGCCACAACCAGGGCGATGATGAATCCGATGAGTTTTGGATCAACACCTCCGATTACCTTTACCAGTGCGTTGGTGGCCACCCAGGTGAGTACGACACTCCCGGAGAGTGTAGAAAAGGAAGAGGGGTCAAAGAAATCATTGGGGATCGCTTTTTTAGGTTGATCTGAAGCAGCCATGACAGGAATCAGTTTAATTGGAATTATTTGTCCGGATTCGTCTAAAAAATGTCGCTAATCGGATACACATAGATCAAATAGAGATAGAAGAAGGCCAGCGATATTACCAGGATGATCACTCCAAGTACGGGCGAAGATACCTTGATGCCTTTGGCTGAGGCTTCAAATTCGGTAATGCTTTCATCGAGGTCCGATGTATCCCCAGAACGATCCATTCTCATGGATTTGTAAAACTGAATACCGGAGAAGGTGATCCCGGAAAAGACCAGCAACAACACCGACCAGAAAATCAGTTTTGTTGAGAATAGTTGCCAGGCGAATACTTTTTTGCGATGTTGAAAACCGGATACTCGATATTCGTAGTAGGCATACAAGGCTTTGTTGTAAATTTCCAGAGTGGAATCATCGAGCTGTTGTTCAAGGGGCGAAGGGGGAACAATCAATGAGTCGAAGACCGTAGCTCGCTGTTGCTCCTCTTTCTGCATATCTTTTAATATATCGTCGACCATTTTTTGCTCTTCACCGGTTGTATCTGCTTCAGTATTGGATTGAGCAACGGCAGGAACTGTTGCAATTAAGAAAACGCATAGAAAAAGGCTAACCCTATCTATGGATTCAAACTTGAATGTCATCTGTTATTATGGGTTCATTATGGTGAACTGTTGTAGGTGGATAGCTGGACCAGAAAGCGGTAACGAATCTCGATTTTTTCATAAATATTGGAGCTGTTTTTCTCTTCATACTCCAGATAGTTTTTAACCGATTCTTCGCTGGTTAATTGAGCTTCGATACTATTCAACAAACGTTCGGCATGCTTTTCTATCCACGAATTTAAACTGGCCAGCCATTTATCGCTGGCATCATCTCCACTTGTTGCCACAAATCCAGGCGGGGATACCGGTTTATCAGCCGATTGGGCTTCTATTTTTTTGATAATGGTAAACATGGTATCCCCGGTAGCCGGATCAATTTCATACCGGGTACTATCCGGGGTGAAGCCGCGGATGGTTCCATCGGTATAGTGGGTCTCTATCGTACCGTCGGGTTTCACGATTTTCTTTTCAATTTTTGCTTCTCCCCCGGTGTTTCCATTACCGGTGGTGGTCATCACGTGTACTGCTTTGTTTTTCTTCTCCTGATCCTTTTTGTTCAGCGGAAATTGATTAAGTATATCAGTATCAACCTTTATGGTGGGAACAAATGAGTAATGAACCGGAATTCGAAACTCGAATAGTTGCTGTTTTTGATCGGCAGTTACCATCCTAAACCGAACTTGGTCGACCGTTGCTCGTTGATCTCGGATCGTAAAAAAAGCTGTTCCTTTTCCCCTTTTTTTATAGACCGGTGAACCGCTGACCCCGAAATTTGGAGTCGGTTTTCCGTTTGAAAAGGGCTGGACAAAAATTCGTACACCGGGTGTTTTTTTAAAAAACAAGGGGCTGCCGGATGGTTCACTGTAGGTAAACGATATTTCAACTCTCTGCCCCAATGCCAGGGTGGCAGGTGATTCAGGTGTGATATTGGTTATGGATATCGATTGGGATAAACCGGTAAACGGGGCTCCAATCAGTACAGTGATGAATATAAATTGGTAGATGCGATACATGTGAATACCCCTGAATTCATTTCAATTTTTGGATGATGGAATCAGGAAGTTTTTTTGATAAACTTTTTCGATACCCAGCCGCTCATTTTCACATCCACCCGAAACCAACCGTCCTTTTCATCTTTAATGTCGACGACAGTTCCTTTTTTAAGCGGTTCGGCGACGGTTTGGGTGCCGGCATTGGGGCCGGATCGGATATTGAGCAGTGAGGCGGTTACCACGCCGGGATTGTCGACCCCGGCCATCTCATCCTCGCCCTGGTCGCTGCGGTCGGCATGCAGCAGCCGGTCGCGCATCTTGTCCAGGGGAAAGGCGGGACCGGGATCGGACTTTCGCCCCGGTGAAATTTCCTCGTGTCCTAGAATCGATTTGATGTCGTAGGTATCGATCAGAAGCTCGCATAGATCATAGGTCTTGGTGATCTGCTCTTCGGAGAAGCGGTGCCAGTAGGCCGGTTTCTCCTCGTTGCGGTGGACAGCCTTGATCACTTCCTCTTCGGGATAGGAGCGGCCGAACCAGGAGATATACTGCTCACCACTTTTGGTCAGCCGCCCGGCGTTGTCCAGTTCGATACCGATGGAATACTTATTCAATCCCCGCCGGTCTCCCCAGGCGCTTTCCCCAGCGTGCCATCCAATCGTATCGAAGGGGATGAGCTGGGTAACCGATCCGTCGCGTCCGACAACCAAATGGGCGGAAGCCTTGACATTGGGATTGGTGAGGGTTCGTATCGACGATTCGGCGGAGCTCCCGGCCGTATAGTGGATCACGATCGTATCCGGCAGATCTTCTGAAAAATCACCGCTGATGTTGGGCGATTTCACGAACTTTGCTGATTGCTTGTCCAGTTTTCCATTTGATATTTTCATCATCTAGTGGTCCTGTTCAATTATTACATAATTTGATTATTGATTGCTGCTAAGCTGTTTGGTTACGTCCAGAATCAGGCTGGCGGTCAGCCTGGATCGTTCCACGATTCCCTGTAGCATGTCGGTATCATCAACTACCGGCAGGAAATTAAGGTTGCTGGACTCCATCGCAGATAGAGCGGTATTCCTGTTGGCTTCTTTATCGAGAGCCTTATCAGCACCTATATAGCCGGGCAGATCCGTTAGGGCATCTCCGTTCGCCTGATTCAGGAAATTTTCAAATTCCCGGTATCGTGTCTCATTTCTTACGGCTTCCAGATAGTTTATCAGCAGATCGGCTTCAAACATACCGAAAAACGTACCGTCACTATTGTTGACGATCACATATTTCAGTAGGGAATGACTCCGGAGAGCTTCGAAATAGTCCCTTATAGCCGACGAGTAGTAGCCGCCATACCCGAGTCTGAACTCGAGCGATTCGGTCTTGTTCTTGATGAGCTGCGGAATTTTGCTGACACCTCCCTTGGTATCGGTTTCGAGCTCTCGTACCGGAATCCCTTTCAGAAGATTGACCTGTTTGTCGATCTCTTTGCTGGAGGCCTGTTCGAAGGCGGCTTTCACCTTGAGATCACCGAATTCGAAAGATTCAATTTTGCCTGAGAGAAAGAGTATCAGAACCACCGGCAGCAGCCCCAATACGATATCCGAATTCTTTATTTCATATTTCTTGTTGGTGCTGGTTCGAAGCCATACCAGCAGGCCGATCACAGCCGCAAAAGCCAGTAATGAAAAGATCAGAATTAAGTTCATGGTTGTTTCAGGTTAGTTCGTGCAATTGAAGTTGAGTGTGGGTGAACTTATCATGTGTTATCCTCGAAAAGCGTGGCGGCGGAACTGACCACGGTGCCGACAAGTGCATCCTTGAATTCATCGAGACGGGCCTTTGCCAACCCTTTCTGTTTCAACGCTTCCATTTTGGCCAGATCTTTCTTTCCCTTTACCAAAAATTCAAGATCATCGCTGGTGAGCTTGCCCGCGGCCATCAGCTGGGTCCAGCGCTTCAAATCCTCCTTGGCTTCGTCCGCAAAGGCTTTGCCATCCTCTACAAATTCATCCTTTACATCATCTCCAAACTGCTGGGCATGATTGACAAGATCGTTTTTCAACTGGTCGATAAAATCATCAAAATTTGGCATAATTTACTCCTCCGATTGTTATTTGCGTTTGCCGCTTTCCAGTTCCATAATGATATCGAAACCCTCTTCGATATTTCCCTTGGACTGTTCCACCATGGTGGTTGAGATCTGACCCCGTTCCTCCCACATGGCCAGAAAACCGCCCAGTAGGGAACCCTCGGGATCGATCATGATTTCCCATTGCTGGATACTTTCGGTGTTCTGAGGCCGGCCTTTAGCGTATTCATAGGCTTTCTGAAGATCGGTTTTAAGTGATTCCACCGCTGATTTATGATCTGCAAAGGGTTCAGAGGCTTTATCCATCAACTTCAGCGACTCCACCTTCAGGTTTACTGCCTGCTGATAGGCATGCTGGTCAAATAAAGACTGCATGTTTTGGCATGCTGCCGTAATCAGCAGGATTCCCGCAAGCAGTAACAGGAGGCGGCTCGGTTTTTTTAATTGATTCATGCTGTTGTTTATTTGGTTAAGTTTTGAGTTTAAAGGTATCCAAATCTTTCTCAATCATCTCCATAATTCCTTTCACGATACTTTTGCGTTTCAACCTCGCGATAAGTTTTGCAAGCCAACGGGTAAAGATGTTGCCAATATATTGGTCGGCCAGGCGATTCACTACCACCTTCGTTCGGTTGGTAATCTGTAAACTCAGTTCATCAAGCCGCTCATTCTTGATACCGATATCATTCCATTCGATCGGTTTTGCTTCCTTGCCGGCCGCTCCGGTCAGCGGTATCAGCGGCAGAAATTCCCGGCCATCCCTTTCGATCTTGAATCGTTGAAAATCCTCTTCCTCATAGCGGCTGAAAACCGGATTTCTCCGGGCATTTTCCAGCGGTATAGCAAAATATTTACGCAGGAACTGCTGGCAGTTGCGTCGTCCTAATTGAAAATCATGCATCCTGAACGATTTGGAGAGGAAACCGCCGAATCCGCCCATGGTGCCTGAGGCGATAGGGAAACGGGCTTTATCGCCCTCATCCGTGCGCCGGGTGGGAGCGATCATGTAACGGCTGTAGACCTCATCGGAGTTGGCCAGCATCAGCTCATCGGGTTTGAAACGGGCCTGGGCCATCAGGCTGCCAAAAAGCTGTTTGAACACCTGAACGATATCGGCATTGTCCAACTCATTTCGCTGTTTGAAGTGGTAAACCGATTCATTGGGAAAGGGATCGATCATGATGACTGCCCGGCGGGCATGTTCGGGAGTGCGCGCATTATATCCGGAACGGTCGGCCAGCGTTCTTCTGGTCAGTTCCAGCGGTTCGTTATCCATGACGCCGCCGTCGACCGATAGAAAATTAAAGGTTTCGGGAGATTGATCGGGCCATGACGGCAGAATATTGACCATTTTCGTGCATTGAGAGGGTTTGCTGACATCCTCGGAACGCTGCGGTACCGGCCAGTCGCGGTGGTTGTAGTGTTGAATGCTGCGGCTGAGTATGCGCGGTGCAAGTCCGCCCGGGAATGCACCCGTGGCCAGGGCGGCATCCTGAAGTAGTTTCCATGGAGCACCATGCATCTTCCGCGGATTCAGCCATACGGCTTCCTCAATACTTGGGTCTGATTCACTTAATATAAAATGGATGTGATCGGTGTGCTGGGTTAGTCCGTGTCCCTTCCCGGAGCCTCCCTTGAAGTGGATATTGTAAGGTACACCCTGGAGGTTGGTTAGCGTCAGATACAGATGCAGTTGATCGGCGATATATCGGTGGGAGGCATTGGTTGAGCGTTGGGAAAGTGCTTTCTTTGCTATCCTGTCGAGTACGGTGGAATCCAGAATCGACTTGACGCTGCTGTTGCGGTCAGCAAGATCTTCGGTTTGCAGCAGCCAGGACAGGTCGATCTGCTCGACCCATGAATCGTAAAGCTTGTTGCCGTCGATCTCCCGGTCGGCCGGGGGGGCATTGTACAATCCGGTTATATGCGTAATATCACTGTGAGCCATGGCCGCAATCACCGCGGCGGTCATCCCTCCGGCGGAGGAACCGGAGATCACCCTGAGACGTATATCGTGGGGAGGAGCTTCAGAAGGAGACTGCTGTTTGAGGTCGTACCACTCATCGAGGGCCTGGAACAAAAAATCGATCACACCCGCAGTATAGGCACCGGCTGATACCGCACCGGCCATCACAAGACCGATTTCGAACAGAGCACTTTCCGAATTTTCAGGCGACATACATTGACCCCAATTGTTGACCTCCCATTTATGATAAGAGAGCATTACGGTCGGTTTGTTACAGATTGACCGTAAAATTTCAAATCAGGGTGGGGCGAACGGTTCACCCGTTAAATTGGGAAGGTGGCTAGACGATTTTGTAAGAATTACCGTGCGGGGAAGGGACTGTTATCGATAATTTCCTTTGCTACAATCTCGAGCAGGGTAATGTAGTTTTCTGTGGTGGCCTCACTGGTAAATCTTACGCTTTGATCGATGGTTCCCCAGCCGATCGGGTCCTGGCTACGATTGTCCCAGATCACGTAATTGCCTCTGAACGCCAATGCATAACCCTGCCGCGCATTGAAGGAACCGGAGGTGGATAAGGATTCGGTTCGCTGGTCGATATTAAAATGATGATTTTGCAAGAACAAGACGAAATCCGGTTTGGTATCCTTGTAGCTCAGTATATGTGTGGTGTCGGGCAGCAGCACTTGGAGCGTGGAATTTCCAAGCTTTAAGAATTGCCAGGTGTAGGCGTCTTTCCGAACGGTATAATCAGGATCGATGCCGTAGGTTTCAGTAAGCGTATACTTTGAAAATAATCTCCCGAAAATGGAGTTAAACTCTTTGCGCTCCTCCGGTCCCATCATCTCATCGCTTCCTCTATCCGACGATTCATCATTCTGAGGATAGAGCGGCACGATCAGAACCGAGGTGGAAGACACAGGCTCCCGATATTCAGGATCAAGATGTTTGGTTTTGAGATTGACACAACCTGCAATTACCACCAGGATGTAAGATAAGAGGCCAACAGCAATTTTTTTTGCCATGTTCTACAATAGGGTCCGTTCGAAAAATGGTTCTATTTGAAACAATTCGCTCGCCTTATAATAGCGACAATTTATGTATATGAGAAATTATGTAACCCTTTGGATTTTCGATCGTCATAATACCAGCGAGATGCATAGTACGTGATAAGAATCCCTAACGGGATAACTTGTAAAAAGGTCTGCATTGATTTGCAGGCCTTTTTTTATTTAAAAAGAAATGATTTACTGTTGTATGGAAGTAAGTATGATCAACTGATTTTTTTGGTATGCAGCTGCACCGGATCGTGGGCCGTCATAATCTTCTTGACCCCGGAGGGCAGCAGATTGGGTAATTGATCCAGTGCCTCATCCGTGGCAAAAATTTCCATCACCAGCTTTTCGCCATCCTTCAGTGGGAAAAATTGGAAATGGATGCGGGGATCCGACTTCAGTTCGGTGGTAACCAAGTCACCTGACCTGATCTCCTCTGTGATCTGTTCGTTGTCCAGCTGACCACTCTCAAAAAGATCGATTACTTTATCCTGGTGAACCAGGTAATGGCCGGAGCTGTAAATTTGGGTGTCATCGATGCGTTGCCACTGTGCGTAATTCTCTTTATTCACCATCACGCAAATAGAATCTGTAGATTGTATTTGTTGACATTATATAATGAATTTGCGCATCATAACGATCCATCTGATGTATTCTATTTTTCGCCCCAGGGGATATTGGTTATATTCATCATTTTATAATCCGGCCAGGGCATCACTGTTGCTTACTGCGATAAGCCGGTAGAACTTACAACGATCACCAAACAGGAAACCGATGGAACTCGAACATACGGTAGAACGGATATTGCCTGATGCACCCAAGACCAGGGAGGAATATCTGCTTTTCCTGCGCCATCTGTTTGCTTATGAATCCGTGATCAGCTACATCGAACAGGACAGCGAGATCCTGGAGGTTGGATTCGGAGAGGGATATGGAAGCAGGATGCTTTCAGAAAAGGCTGCAAAGGTAACCGGTGTGGAAGTGGAGGAAGACACGGTGCATTATGCCAATGAGAAATATGGTTCGCCCTCCTGCAGTTTTGTGCATTACAACGGCGAGCAATTGCCGTTTGATGACGAACAGTTTGATTATGCCGTTTCATTCCAGGTGATCGAACATATCGAGGATGTTCCGCCCTTTCTCCGGGAAATACGCCGGGTGCTAAAGGTGGACCGACAGTGCTTTATAACCACACCGAATCGGATACACCGGCTTGAACCCGGTGAGGAACCCTGGAACGAATTTCATATCAGAGAATATGCACCGCAGGATTTGGAAGAGGAGTTGGCAAACGTGTTTACCCGGGTCGAGATCAAAGGGGTTCGGGGGAGGGGAGCAGTTCAGGATATAGAATTGAGACGGGTTTCGAGAAATCTGTCTTTATACAAACTTTTGCCTGACTTTGCCAAGAGGCTGTTACACCGTGGATTCGAGGATCTCTACACCACCAATGATTTTATGCTGGTGAATACCGCTGAGGAGGGTCTGGATCTTTTTGCAATCTGCACAAAATAAGTGGTATGGTTAGGAGTTTTAAACACAATCAGAGAACACTCTGGACAACCAGCAAAACCGCCATTTGCACCGAATCGACCGACAATCATGAATCTACCTAAGGCATCCATACTTTTATTTGCTATTCTGTTATGTACGGGTAAACTGCATGGCCAGGAGCCGATAACGGTTCAGAAGGACGGATCGATGCTGTTGGAGAATTTCCAAGACGATTCGACCGGTTATTTTCCCGCCGAGTGGTACGACCAAAAAGGCAATGCCAAGCTAATCAACCACGATCCCGACGTAGTAAAGGATTATCATTATACTATTGTGGAGAAGGGGGAGAACAAATTTTTGAGATACGCCGGAGCCAATGCTAAACATATCAATTTTCCGCTGGTCAACAAGAAAAAGGTCGATATATACAAAACACCTATACTGAGCTGGAAAGCCCGGGCTCATG
>JAWVYR010000009.1:0-20566 GCA_033722635.1 Balneolaceae bacterium
CGTTGTAATAGGTCGGACCGGGAGTGGTATCTCCCGGATCATCCGATCCCGTGGAGCCGGGATCTGCGGAACATGCCGTAAAGATTAAAATCGAAATCAAGAGAACGTACATCCTGCCTGAAAAATGATTCAAGTGTGCCATGATGATATATTAAATAAACCGTCTGTTTGCCCATTATACACAGGGCGTAGAGACAGCCCCTAATGATATCATCCTAACGCCTTTTAATCGCTCTGATCCGCTTCAGCACCGGGGGGTGGGAATAGTTCAGGAATACATAAAAGGAGTGCGGTGTGAGGTTGGAGAGATTGTCCTTCGAGAGCCGCTTGAGCGCCTGAACCATCGATTCGGATCGATGGGTTTCGGCAGCAAAACGGTCGGCTTCATACTCATACTTCCGGGAGAGCATCTGCATGAATATCGAGAGAATCATTCCGATCGGGGCAAACAGCAGGCCGAAAAAGATCAATCCCGCATATACCGAGGAGTCATCCATATAGAACGCTTCAAACAATCCTTCCGAATGGAGAAATATCGAAAGCAGCAGGAACATCACTCCGGTGTGCAGGATGCTGATCGCCATATTTTTATAGATATGTTTCTTTTTGTAATGGCCTATTTCATGGGCCAGCACCGAAACCAGCTCATCTTCGGAATGCTTTTCGATCAGGGTATCATAAAGCACCACCCGTTTGTTTTTGCCGAAGCCGGTAAAAAAGGCGTTCGATTTGGAGGAGCGCTTGGATCCGTCCATCACATAGATTTCACGCAGAGGAAACTGTACCCGCTCTGCATAGTTTTCAATCTTTTCACGCAGCTCCTCATCATCCAGCGGTTCGAATTTGTTGAACAGGGGCATGATCCATCGGGGGGCCACATACTGCATCAGCAGGGTAAAGAGCGAGACGGCTCCCCAGGCATAGAGCCAACCGTACTGTTCGAAGTAGGTGAAGAAAATCAGGATGCCGGCCAGCACTGGTCCGCCGATCACCACCGACAGGCCGAGCCCCTTCAGGATATCAAACACAAAGGTTTTGGGGGTAGTCTCATTGAACCCGAACTTCTCTTCAATGACAAAAGTGGAATAGATGCTGAAGGGCAGCGATAACACGCTTTTAAAAAAAACAAGGATTCCGATATAGGTCAGCCCGGTCCAGATCGCCCCAAGCTCCCAACCGCGCACCACCTGGTCCAGCCAGTTGAACCCGCCGGCAAACCAGAAGAGAAGCAGTACCGCCAGGTTGAACGCCGAGGTGAATACCCCGAATCGCGTTCGCACCTTCGTATACTGCTGCGATTCCCGGTAGGTCTCCTCGTCGTATACCTCTTCAAATTCATCGGGCAACTCCTTGTCCAGCGCCTTCAGGTTGAGCAGGTCGGCCACCAGGTTCATGACAAAATCGAGCAGCAGGGCTGTCAGTATTATTATTGCGTAAATATTCATGCTAACAACAGTAGGTATTTCTGATCTTTATGAGCAGCAAAGTTACTTCGGATTGATCTCTTTATAAAGCCTTTTCATAAGCTGAATCTGCCCGATATGATAGGTATCATGGGCCGCAATACCGGAGAGCAGTTGTATAAAGGTCCACTCTTTGTCCGGGGCGATCTTTTCATTCAGCCTAGTCTCAGGGAACGACCTTATCGCATCCACCAGCTTGTCGTGCTCGGATTTTATGAGTACCAAATCCTGTTTCCAGGCCGATTCACTGGTCTCGGAAAGTTCAGGCCAATTGGCGGGCGACCGGGCAAATCCTTTTTCAGCCCCCGGATCCAGATATCTTCGCACCGCATATTTCCAGTAGGCGATATGCAGGGCCAGCTCCCAGATGCTGTGACGGCCGGGGGCCGGTTTCCAGGCTGCCTGTTGTACGTCCACTCCCCGAAGACAGCCCGACAGAGAAGGACCTCCGTGCCATGGCTTGAAGCCAGCAGCCGGATCCAGCAGTTCCAATATTGGTTCTAATCGACTATTTTGCATTTTTTGCCACAAATCACATTTAAAATGATCTATATTATACAACTCGCTGTTGAAAACGTCTGAAGTCGATACAAATTGGGATCAAAATCTTATCATGTAAATAGTATTCATCATGGAACTCGATTTTTCAAATCTGCATCTTATCGTTACCGGAGGCACGGGAACTCTCGGATCGGCGGTGACCAAACTGCTGCTGGATGCCGGGGCCAAATGCAGCGTTCCCTCCTTTGAGGAGATGGTCCCCGAAAATTTTCATCTGGTGGAACACAAAAGGCTCTACCTGCAGACCGATGTCGACCTGACGAAGGAGACCCAGGCTCAGAAATTTTATAAGCAAGCAGTGGGCAAGCAGGGCGATCTGTGGGGATCGGTCAACATTGCCGGCGGGTTCGGAATGGGAAAGATCGAGGATATGCCGCTGAAGGATTTTCAACAGCAGGTCAACCTGAATACCCTGACCTGCTACAACAGCTGCCGGGCTGCCGTGCAGATGATCCGGGAGGGAAAACATGTGGAGGGCCGTATCGTCAATATCGCCTCACGGCCCGCACTCGAACCGCGGCAGGGGGGCGGAATGACCTCCTATACAGCCAGCAAGGCCGCTGTAGCGGCGCTAACCGAATCGCTGGCTGCTGAACTGGCGGAGGAGCAGATCCTGGTGAACGCGGTTGCACCGTCGATCATTGATACCCCGGCCAACCGGAAGGCGATGCCCGATGCCGATTTTGAACAGTGGCCCAAGGGGGAGGAGATCGCAACCCTAATCGCCTACCTGGCCTCAAAGAAAAACTATGTGGTTCGGGGAGCGGTCATACCGGCCTACGGCAGAAGCTAGATACAGGCGTAAAACTCATCATGCCTATTTAAAATCCTTCAACATCTCGATCGCGGCCTCGTAGCCCAGCTTAATCATTTCAGCGGCATGCTCGGTATCGGTCCGGCTGAAATCCTCCAGTTTTGGCTGAATCATCAGGTCCACTTGTTCCGTATTCACCCTGGCCAAGTGGGTAAGTGCAATATCCAGGCTGTTGTTAATGATATCTATCAGATCGTCCGGTTTCCTGTATTTCCTGTAGGCTTTGAGATCAACCGCGATAATATATTCTGCTCCCAGCTCCCGGAGAGCGGATACCGGCACACTCTCCCGAAGCCCGCCGTCGACCAATATCCGATCATCGATCTCCACCGGTATAAAAATACCGGGAATGCAGGCGCTGGCCTTAACCGCCTCTGAGACATCGCCTTCGCTCAGGATTACCTTATCTCCTGTGGAGATATCGGTGGCGACCACCGCCAATGGAATCTCCGCCTGGTCAAATGTCACATCTCCCAGTTTTTCATCCAGCAGGTCGCCCAGTTCATCATTCGACAACAGGCCCATTTTCGAGAGAGACAGCTCCGACACATCCAGCCAGTCCATGGTGAGAGCGATCTCCTCGATTTCGATAACCGGCATTCCAAATGCATAAAGAGCCGCAACCAACGCCCCGATACTGGATCCTGCTACGTAGGCGGGCCGTATATTGTTTTCATCCAGCGCTTTCAACACCCCCACGTGCGCCGCACCGAGTGTGGCTCCGCTTCCCAGAGCCAATCCGATATTCTGGGGTACCGGTTCATCATCTTCCAGCAGCTTTTGAATCAAATTCCTGAAGTCGCTCATCGCTGTCCGCTTGTCATTAAAAAGTTACCGAGGGCCGCAGCCATCCTCCGGGGAATAAAGCGGATTGTGAACACCGCCAGTTTGTTCATCCATCCGGGTACCACACTGGACCTGCGCTTTATCATCGCTTCAACACCGGTCCGCGCCACATCGCGGCTTTCCATCATCACCAGCCGCTGATACAGGCTTGGCTTCTGCCCCGAAACCTCCAGAAATTCGGTTGCCGTAACGCCGGGTGAGAGGACCGTACAGCTGACATCGGTATCGCGCAGCTCGTAATTGAGAGCCTCCCCGAAATGCAATACATAGCTTTTGGCGGCTGCGTAGGTCGCATAGGTAGGGGTGGGCTGATAGGCCCCGATCGATGAAATCTGCAGGATATAACCGAAATTGCGACGGCTCATCTCCTTGGCAAAAAGTTTGGTGAGGTGGGTGAGGCTGATCATATCCAGCTGAAGCATCTCACGCTCACGATCCCAGTCGATATCCAGGAACTCCCCGAACAGGCCAAATCCCGCATTGTTCACCAGGATATCGACATCCAGACCGAGGTTCTTCACCTCTGCATAGAGTTCTACCGATGCTTGGCGGGGAACCAGGTCCTTGACGATTATTTCACACTCCACCCCGAAATCTTTGGTCAGCTGCTCCCTGACAGCGATCAGCCGCTGTTCCCGGCGGGCTACCAGAATGATATTGCATCCGCGGGAAGCCAGCTCGCGCGCAAAGTCTACCCCCAGCCCGCTGGAAGCCCCGGTTACCAATGCCCATCGACCGGTGACAAAGTTATCCATACCTTTCCGGAATCCTGATTTTACAGCATAAAATGAAACGAAATATCATCAAAAATTTATTTTAATGACGACTTTTTTGATCAATAACTTGAAACAGTGTATCGATAAATAAAATAGAAATAGATGAATCACAACAAGGGAATACACCACATCACGGCCATTGCGGGAGATCCGCAGAGGAATCTATCCTTTTATACCCGGACACTGGGTATGCGCTTGGTAAAAAAGACCGTAAACTTCGATGATCCGTCCGTGTACCATTTCTATTTTGCGGATGCCACCGGCACCCCCGGAACCGTTCTGACTTTCTTTCCCTGGAAAAACGCGGTAAAGGGAAGTCCCGACCGGGGACAGGTGGTGGCGGTATCGTTTGCCGTTCCCTCCGATTCACGTAGTTTCTGGATCGATCATCTGGACGATCAAAACGTCGACTATGAGCCCTCCTTTATCCGGTTCGGTGGGGAGCGGATCGGCCTGCAGGACCCGGACGGCCTGCACCTGGAGCTTGTATTCGATGAATCCGCCGACGGGGTCGAAGGCTGGGAGGGAGGATCGGTTCCGGATGAACATGCGATCCGGGGGTTCCATGGCGCCACGCTGGCGGTGGAGGATCATGAACCGACAGCTCAACCGCTGAAACAATACCTGGGCTTTGAAAAAAGTGGGCAGGAGGAAAACCGCCATCTGTTTGAAACCGAAGCGTTGTTCGGTTCAAAAATTGAAATCATTGACGGTTCGGAGCTGCAGGGCAGAATGGGCAGGGGCACCGTTCATCATATTGCCTTTAGGGCGGAAGACAGCCAGGAACAACATGAAATTCAAAGCAATCTCAATGCAGAGGGGTATCACGTCACAGAAATAAAGGACCGGCAGTATTTTCAGTCTATCTACTTTCATGAGCCGGGTGGGGTCCTTTTTGAAGTCGCCACCGACGGGCCCGGGTTCACGATCGATGAAGCGCCCGCCGAGCTGGGCAATGAACTGCAGCTTCCCCCCTGGCTGGAGAAGCGAAGAAATCAGATAGCGCAGCAGCTGCCCGACGTGCGTTGATCAGGATGCTGTTGAAATCATGATTATTTTAATCCATCTTTTCCGATATTCCCGCTTCAATTGTTTGTGCAGCAACGGTCCGCCGACAGGTGATTGAGAAACTGCCTAAATCGAGGAGTCTATGGATGTATTATGGATCAGTTCCGCTTTCCTCCTGGGGATACTCTTCTCCCGGATCAAGCTTCCTCCGCTTGTAGGCTACCTGGCGGCCGGAGCATTGCTGGCGGCCTATGGGTACGAGTCGGGACCGGTCCTCGAGGAGATCGCCCATCTGGGGGTGATTTTCCTGCTCTTTACGGTCGGCCTTCATCTGCGTATCAAAAATATCGTCCGTGCCGAGGTAATCGGCGCCGGCGGCATCCACCTGATCATCTCCACAGGTCTTTTCATGCCGGTTGCGATGATTTTCGGGTACTCGTTGATTCCTTCGCTCATTATCGGACTGGCCCTCGGTTTTTCCAGCACCGTACTCACCGCCAAAAACCTAGAACGACGCAACGAACTGGGCGCTTTCCACGGCCGGGTGGCCATCGGTATCCTGATTTTGCAGGATCTGGCAGCGATCGTACTCCTGGGGTTGACCAGCGGCACCACCCCTTCCCCCTGGAGCCTGGGCCTTCTTGTGCTTCCCCTGCTGCGCCCCGCATTTATCAAGCTGCTGGATCTCAGCCAGGAGGAGGAGCTTCGGCTGCTATTTGCGTTACTGCTCGCACTGGGCGGTGGAGCCCTGTTCAAGGTGGTTGGCCTGTCATCCGAACTGGGTGCGCTGGTGGCGGGCATGATGCTCTCGGGCCACAAGGGCGCCGACGATCTCGCCAAAAAACTCTGGGGGCTGAAAGAGGCGTTCCTGGTGGGTTTCTTCCTGGAGATCGGCCTGACCGGTCTTCCTACAATCAACGATCTCTATTTTGTTGTTGTCCTGCTCATGCTGCTTCCCTTGAAGGCCGTACTATTCTTCATTCTGATGATCGCCTTCAAACTTCGTTCGCGCACTTCCTTCATCGCCACCATATCGCTGACCTCCTACAGCGAGTTCATGTTGATCGCAGGATCGGTTGCGGTGACATCGGGTTTTCTGCCGGAGAGCATCGTCATCGCCATGGCACTGCTTGTAGCCATCTCCTTTGCGATCAACGCTCCCCTTGCCAACCGGGAAGAAGCGATCTGGGAGCGGCTGGATCCGTTCCTTACCCGCTTTGAACGGGATGTGAGGCATCCCGACCAGCAGATCGTATCGCTCGGGGCTTCCGAATACCTGGTGGTGGGGATGGGCAATGCCGGGCAGGCGGCCTACGACCGGCTGAAGAAAGAACAACAACATGTGGTGGGGATGGATATCGATCCGGCACGCATACAGCGAAACCTGACGGCGGGCCGTAGGGTCGTTTACGGGGATATGCAGGATCCCGATCTGTGGGTGGACCTGGACCTGAGCCACATCAAATCGATTATGATCGCCATCGGTACACCGGAAGCCAAGGTGCAAGCGACCCGGCTAATCCGAAAAAGCGGATTTGAAGGAAAGATCGTAGCTCTCACCATGCGACCTGAAGAACATGAGTCACTGCGCGAGTCCGGGGCTTCTGCGGTCTGCATTCCGATCACCCAGGCAGGGGAAAAGCTTGCCGAGTTCAGTCTCTCCGACAACCTGGAAGACGATTCGATGACCTTGAACCTGGAGTATTGATAACTTCGAGTCTGATGTCCGTATTCAGAATCCAGAACTCAGAATATTTGCTTCCAGATTCCAGTCCCCTGTTTCACGTATCAATTCTCTCAAGTTGCTCAACCGCTTTCATCGTCATCTCGGTAAGCACATCGCCATAGCGATCGCCCAGCTCTTCCCTGTACCGCTGTTGCAGCCTGCCCCAGGCGTTGCGTATCTGATCGTCCATATCGCGCCCTTTGGTTGTGGATTCCACCAGGGTGGCCCTTCCCTGGGATTTTCTTTCAAGGTATCCTTGCCGCTCCATCTTTTCGACGAGGCGGGTTACGGTGGAGGGACTCAGCACCAGCTTCTCGCTGATTTCAGACGGCTGCATGCCGGGTTTATCATTGATCAGCATCAAAAGATAGGCATAGGTGGGAGCCAGGCCGAGGATCCGGAATTCCTCCTCGGCCATTTTTCCCAGGATCTTTGACAGGGCGTTGGATGAGAAATAGAGGCAACGATTAAAGATGTGGCTTTCGGAATCCATGGTTTAAAATAACAGATATATTTGTATGTGCAAACAATTATATCTAAAATCATTTCCTGGAGGTCAGCAGGGGCATAATCACACCTGTCACCGTTAATGATTGGACGGTAGCTGCGGTTCGATATCCCAAATGCGGTCGGCGTAATCCATGATGGACCGATCGGAGGAGAAGAACCCCATGTTTGCTACATTGACCAGCGCTTTGCGATACCATTCATCAGGATTGT
This sequence comes from Balneolaceae bacterium, assembly GCA_033722635.1. Classification (GTDB taxonomy): domain Bacteria; phylum Bacteroidota; class Rhodothermia; order Balneolales; family Balneolaceae; genus JAWVYR01. The sequence goes on from JAWVYR010000009.1 coordinate 7,915, forward strand.
TGAAGGCAGCTTCAACCTCCGACTGCTTGTCGATGTAGGATTGGTAATCGGCCAGCACCATAAAGTAGTCACCCTGGTTGAGCAGGGCATTGGTGATGGGGTGAAACAGCTCTTTTTCATCCGGACTGAAAATTCCTTCCTGGATCTGATCCATCACTTTCATCAGCTCCTCGTTCGACCGGTAGATCTCCTGGGGATCATATCCCTCCCTCCTCCGCCGTTCGATCTCTTCGACGGTCAATCCGAATATGAAAATGTTATCATCCCCCACCTGGTTTTTGATCTCGATATTGGCACCGTCCAGCGTGCCGATGGTGAGCGCACCATTCAGGGCGAATTTCATGTTGCCGGTGCCGGAGGCCTCCATGCCCGCCGTGGATATCTGTTCGGAAAGATCCGCTGCAGGGAACATCAGCTCGGCCAGAGAAACCCGGTAGTTCGGCAGGAACAGGCATTTCAGCTTGTCGTTGACTTCTTGATCGTTGTTGACCTTTTCGGCGATGCTGTTGATCAGCTTGATATGCAGCTTGGCCATGGTGTAGCCGGGAGCAGCCTTGCCGGCGAAGAGAACGGTCCGGGGCGTAAAATCGCCATCGGGATTTGCCTTGATCCGGTTATAGAGGGTAACGACATGAAGCGCCGCCAGCAGCTGCCGCTTGTATTCATGAATCCGTTTGATCTGGATGTCGAACATGGAGTCGGGGTCGACCTGCACGCCCATCTCCCTCTCAATATAACCGGCCAAACGCTGCTTGTTCGCCGTTTTGATCTCGGCAAAGCGCTTCAAAAAGTCTCCATCCTCCGCGTATGCTTCTATCTCCTCCAATTTCGAGAGTTCGGTGACCCATTCGGGGCCGATCTTTTCGGTAATCAACTCTGCCAGTTGCCGGTTGCACTCGCGCAGCCACCTGCGCGGCGTGATGCCGTTGGTCACGTTGGTAAATTTATCCGGAAACTGCTCATAGAAATCCTTGAAGATCGTCCTTTTCATCAGATCGCTGTGAATTTTGGAGACACCGTTCACCTTCCGGGACCCTACAATACCCAGGTTGCCCATGCGGACCTGTGCATCCATATCGTTGCTGATGATCCGCACTCGGTTTTTGTAATCCTCCGATTCCACCTCGATCGATTCCATAAACCGACGGTCGATCTCCCTGAGAATCTGCACATGCCGGGGCAGCAGGTTCGACATCAGCGAAATCGGCCAGTGCTCCAGGGCCTCCGGCATCAGGGTATGGTTGGTGTAGTTGATGGTCCGGGATACGATATCCCAGCTCTTATCCCATTCAAGACCCTCCTCATCCATCAGCATCCGCATCAGCTCGGGTATCGCCAGGTTGGGATGAGTATCGTTACACTGAATCGCCATCTGTTCAGGGATCTTACGAAAATCGTCGAACTGCTTTTTGAACCGCCGCATCGCATCCTGAAGGGAAGCGGACACCAGAAAATATTCCTGTTTCAACCGCAGTTCCTGGCCCTTGAATACCTTGTCATTGGGATAGAGAACCCTTGAGATATTCTCCTCCAACAGGTTATTCCGCACCGCTTCGATATACTCACCCTGGTTAAAGCTTTTCAAATCGATTCCTCTGGAGGAGGAGGCTTTCCAGAGTCGTAGGTTGTTTACCACCTCGTTTTTATAACCCGGCACCGGCGTATCATAGGCCACGGCCTGCACCTTGTGGGTGTTGATCCAATCGAAATGTCGGCGGCCGTCATCACCCAACTGCGATTTAACCTCCCCGTAAAAGTTCACCGAATACTGTACCTTGGGCCGGACAACACCCCATGGATAACCGTATTTAAGCCAGAGATCCGGTTTCTCAATCTGCCAGCCGTTTTCGATCTCCTGGTCAAAGATCCCGTAGTCGTACCGTATGCCGTATCCGATGGCGGGGATGCCCAGCGTGGCCATCGAATCGAGATAGCAGGCGGCCAGACGCCCGAGCCCCCCGTTGCCCAATCCGGCGTCCACCTCCGCTTCCCGGATCTTGTTGTAATCCAGCCCCATCTCTTCAAGCGCGTCGGCCGCTACATCCTGAAGGCCCAGGTTGATCAGCATGTTGTCCATCAGCCGGCCAATCAGATATTCCATCGACAGGTAATAGACCCGCTTTGACTGCTGTTGATAGTAGCGCTGCTGAGTGTCGATCCACCGGTCGTGCAACCGGTCCATCACACTGAAAGCGACACTCCGAAAATTATCCCATTCCGTACTCGAATACTGATCTTTGGCCAGGGTGTAATAGAGATGCTGCTTGATATCTTCCCGGAAGGAGTCGATATCCATCCCGGTTCTTGGGTTCACTTCAATCTTGGGTTCCATAATTAATTGCCGAGTTATCCTACAATTCTATTCTGAAAATTTCTTCTATATTTTGAGAGGAAAAAGCAAAAATTTACGCCGATTTCCTAATCTAATTCAATCCTCCTGTTTCCGGTATATTCCGTAGTCGGGGGTGAATCCGGGCCGGGTGATGTTGGTGGGCAGCCCGAGGTCGTTAAGCCCGTTGAAAGCATTGATCGCTACAAAATCCTGTTCAAACAACCCGTACACGGCCGATCCGCTGCCGCTCATGGAGGCATATACCGCGCCGAACTCGTAGAACTGGTCTTTCAGGTTGCCGACCATGTGGATACGTGGAAAGACGGCCGGTTCCAGATCGTTGACCAACATGTAGCGCCACTCATCCGGCTCCACCTCTCTAAGGATATATTCGATGGAAAGTTCCGGTTCTGGATTAGGCTCACAGCGCCGGTAAGCTTCCGCCGTGCTGCTCTCCACATTGGGATAACAGGTGACAATCCACAGATCTGGCTGTATCTCCATCGGAGTGATCTCCTGTCCGATGCCGGTTCCGATCCCCGGTTCGCCTTTGATGAAAAAGGGAATATCGGCACCCAAGTCCCTGCTGAGATCGACGAGTTCCTCATCGGTCAAACCGAGGTTCTCAATCTTGTTGATCATTCGGAGGGTCAGGGCCGCATCGCTGCTTCCTCCGCCCAGCCCGGCCCCAACCGGAATATTCTTGTCCACTTTGATCCGATAGGTGCCGCTTATACCGAGGTAGCGGTCGAGGGTATTCAGCGCCCGGTTGATCAGGTTGGTCTGATCGGTTGGAATATCGCTCCCCTCCATCTCCACCTGCATCTCCGGGGCTTCAGTGATTTCAAACCGGTCTTTCCACTCCAGGAAACAGTACCCCGTTTCGATGCGGTGATAGCCCGTCGGCAGGCGTTCCAGAACCTGGAGCCCAAGGTTGATCTTGGCGTGGGCATCGGCGATCCAACTCATCTGCACGCCCCTTCAGATCGGATTGCCTTGTCGGTTTCAAGCTGTTGAACTGGCCAGTAAGTCTCTTTTATTATGCTATTCATCCAAAAAATGATCCTTGATTTCCATCATGTACGAAAAGGCGGCGTCGTGCTCGTTCGGAATCTCCCCGTCCAGGATCGCCTCCTTGATCGCGTCTTTTATGTCGCCGATCACCGGGCCGGGTTCGAGGTCGAGCGCTTCCATAATTTCATCGCCGCTGACCGGATTGGTCCATTTACGGATCCGGTCTTTCTGCTCCACCTCAATGATTTTCTGCTCGACGATATCAAAGTTTTTCTGGTAGCGGCGTACCTTGCGGTCGTTCTTGCTGGTGATGTCGGCCCGGCAGAGCGTCATCAGGTCGTCGATATCATCCCCGGCTTCATAGATGAGCCGCCTGACCGCGCTGTCGGTGACCTCCTCCGAGACCAGCGCAATCGGGCGCAGGTGCAGGCGCACCAGCTTTCGGACATATCGCATCCGTTCATCCAGCGGCAATCCAAGGCGCCTGAAGATCGGTTCTACCCACTGTGCTCCCAGCGCATCATGACCGTGGAATGTCCATCCCTTGCCTTTGACAAAACGCTGCGTTGGGGGCTTGGCGATATCGTGCATGATAGCCGCCCACCGCAGCCAGAGGTTATCGCTCTCCGCGGCTACATTATCGAGCACCTCCAGGGTATGCCAGTAGTTATCCTTATGGCGCACTCCTTTCTCCTCCTCGACGCCGTGCAGATTGTGCATCTCCGGGAAAAACTCCTTCAGCAACCCGGTTTTGAACAGGTGTTCAAAACCGATGGAGGGTTTGTCGGCCATGATGATCTTGTTCAGCTCATCGATGATCCGCTCACTGGAGACAATCTCGATCCGGTGCGCCATCTTTTTAATCGCATCATAGGTGTTCTGCTCAATCCGGAAACGCAGTTGGGTCGCAAAACGGATCGCCCGCATCATCCGAAGCGGATCGTCATCAAAGGTTTCCAATGGATCAACCGGGGTTCGGATCAGTTCATTTTTCAAATCCTCCATCCCCTCGAACGGGTCGATCAGCTCACCGAAACTGCCGGAATTCAACGACCAGGAGAGGGCGTTTATCGTAAAATCACGGCGGCGCTGGTCATCTTCCAGCGTTCCGTCCTCCACCACCGGTTTCCGCGAATCGCGGCGGTAACTCTCCTTCCGGGCCCCGACAAACTCAAGATCCAGCGCTTTGTATTTCACTTGGGCCGTCCCAAACCGCTTGAAAACCGAGATCTTTTCGGTATTCAGCCGTTTGGCTGTCTCTTTTGCCAGCTCGATACCGGATCCAACAGTCACGAAGTCGATATCGATCGGGTCATCGCCGTGACGGTCCAGTCGGTCCAGGTAATAATCCCGTACATATCCGCCCACCACATAGGCCTCCTGACCTATGGCCTCGGCTGCCTCGGAAATCTCCCGAAAAACATTCCTGTGCAGGGGATCGATATCCTTCATGATCGATATGTCGGTGCTGTTGACCAAAATGAGCATAAAAATAAGAACAATTACGCTTGCTTTCAGGTTATCTTTCTTGAATCTTTATCCTGTCCATTGATCGAAACGATATTGATGAAAATCAGTTCCAAAAATGCGCTGAGGATCAGCCTGGCGGTATCCACCCTATCACTGCTGGGAAAATGCGCTGGTTACTACCTTACCGATTCCACCACCGCACTGTCCGATGCGCTGGAATCGGTGATCCATATCGTGGCGGTGGCCTTTGTCTACTACGGCTTCCTGCTGAGCAGCAAGCCGGCCGATGAAAAGCATCTCTACGGGCACGAACGGGTAGAGTTTTTATCGGTGGGCATCGAGGGGGCCGTTATCCTTGTAGCGGGTATCACCATCATCTACCAGTCGGTGGATCATTACCTCTACGGCCATACCCTGGAAAACCTGGATTACGGAATCTATCTAATTTCGGGAGCGGCTGTCATCAATTTCTTCCTGGGCCGGTACCTGATCCGCGTCGGAAAGCAGGACAACAACATGATGGTGGTCAGCAACGGCAAACATACCCTAACCGACGTGTGGACCAGCATCGGAGTAGTGACCACCCTGGTGATCATCAGGTTCACCGGTTGGTTCCTCCTCGATGCTATCGTGGGTTTGTTGCTGGCGATTTATATCATGTATGAAGGTTTCAAACTGCTGAAATACTCGATCGACGGACTGATGGACAGCAAGAATCCGGAGGTCGACCGGGCCATTCATACGGTGCTGGACGACGAACTACCCGGAACCATCATCGATTACCACAACCTCAGGCACCGCACGACCGGAAACACCACCTGGATCGAGCTGCATGCGCTTTTCGGCAAGGATGTAAACCTGAACAAAGCCCACGAAGATGCCACCGAACTGGAAAAGGACCTGATCAATGCGGTCAGAGGCGATGTGATCGTAACCATCCACCTGGAGCCGGCGGAAGCACACGAGGAGGCGCACAGAGCGCTGCGGGAAGCCGACCAGGAGCGACCGCTAGACGACTTTATCTAGGCTGCGATGCCCGGGATTATCACCACTTGAAATTTTCTATTCCGATCACCGAATGATCGCCCAGATGGATCTCATCACCTACCCCTTTCAGTTCGGCATGACGCCCAATGGTCGATCCATCGAGCTGGCAGTTGTCCAGCGTGGCTGATTCCCTGATCAGTGAATTTTTTACAGTAGAGTTGGTCAGCGTGGCCCCGTCGTCGATACTGACATTCGGTCCGATGATGCAATTGTCGATCGAAACATCCTCACCGATAAATACCGGATGGATGATTTTGGTCTGCTTGAACCGCTGCTCATCGACTTGCGGCTGTTCCTTCTCCAGGATCACCCGGGAGGTGTCGAGCCAGGCAGGCAGCGTGCCGCAGTCGAGCCACTGGTCCACGGTGGCTTTCTTAAACGTGAGCCCGGCCTTCAGCATGCGGTCCAGCGCATCGGTTAGCTGGAACTCCCTGCCGTGCCCCCGGATATCGTTTTCCAACAGGTACTCGATCTCCGACTTCAGCTTCTCCGCCTCCCGGAAGTAGTAGACCCCGATGATCGCCAAATCTGATATCGGCTCGCTCGGTTTTTCCACAAAATCGGTGATTGTATCCCCTTCATAGACCGCCACGCCGAACCGCGAGGGATCCTCAACTTCCTTCAGCCAGATGACGCTGTCGGCATCCTCCAGCGATACCGTGTCGTCCGAATCAAAGAGGGTATCGGCAAAAACAATGATGCATTCCCCTTCCAGATCCTGCTCGGCGCAATAGACGGCATGGGCTGTACCTTCGGCTTTCTCCTGCACACGGAACACCGCTTCGGCCTGGTGCCGGCTGCTCATATTGGTCAATGCCTGCTTGATCTCCGTACCGAAATCGGGTCCCAGGATGAAAACGATCTCATCGATATCGCGTTCGAGAGTTCTGTCGAAGGTATCGACGATTCGTTCGACGATCATCCGGCCGGCAACCGGAAGAAGGGGCTTGGGAGTGGTGTGTGAGTGGGGGCGAACACGGGTCCCGCGACCTGCCATCGGGATAATTAATTTCATATATTTGGACGTTTAAGTTGACTCTTTGATTTTTATATCGATATAATTTCTGATGCGGCCTCTAATATATAAGAAGTTCCAAAGCATAGCGACCGTTCAACCACCCATAAATAATCACTGAGTAACCACATTGAATTGGTATTCAATTCTTATTGACCTGCTGATCATCGCGTTTATCGCAGTGATGGGCAGGCACGGCGTTCTCAGAGGCAAGTTTTTTCTCCACATCTTCCAGCAGAAAGGATATAAATTCAATGAGTACGGAAGATGGCTGTGGAATCACTGGACCAGCCGGGTGATCACCCACGCGCATCTCCTTTTCATGTTCATCATCGCCGGGCTCTTTTTTCTGATGTCGAGAACCATCACCGGAAGCGCTGCTGTGGTGACGATCAGCTTGTTTGGGTTTTTCTGGTTCGGACCCTTTAACTATTACCGGGGCCAGCAGAAAAAACCCCTTGTATTTACTCCACGGATGATCCGTCTCACCATCCCCTTTGCGCTGTTCTGCCTGATACTGCCGGTGATGACGGTCTATGTGGCTTTCATAGAACAGCAGCTCTGGCTGGAAGGCCCGATGAGCGGCGAAGGGATGACACTGATTTCCGCCGATATATATTATCTAGCCCTGGGCTGGGTGTTGGCGGATATTATGGTGCCGCTATGGGTGTTTCCCGCTGCCCTCCTCACCTGGCCGATTGAAAAGCGGATTCATGCCCACTTTATCAAGCTGGCGATGCAAAAGCTGGCCGATATGCCCGACCTCAAGGTGATAGCGATCACCGGCAGTTACGGTAAAACCAGCACCAAATTCATGATGCGCGATCTGCTGGAGGAGCGATACGCCGTCTGTTCCACCCCGGAGAGCTACAACACCCCGATGGGGATCTGCAAGGTGATCAACGACAACCTGGAGGCACGGCACCAGGTTCTGATTCTCGAAATGGGGGCCCGCTACGAGGGTAATATCGATGAGCTCTGCGATATCGCGGAACCCGACATATCGGTGATAACCAATATCGGCATCGCTCATCTAGAAACTTTTGGATCCAGGGAGGCGATCGCCCGTACCAAATCAACCCTGATCACCCGGCTGAAACCGGGAGGAACCGCCGTCCTCAACGGCGATGATCCGCGTGTACGGACGATGGCCGGCATGCGTGACGATATCGAGGTGCTCATGGCCGGGCTGAAGCAGGGGGATTTTACCGCCTCGGATATCACCTATGGCCCCGACGGGACCCGCTTCGTCGTGCACACGCCGGACGGACAACAGGAAACCTTTCGTATGCGGCTGATCGGCAGCCACAATGTGCAAAATATGCTGTTGGCCGTAGGCGTGGGGTCCCTGTTTGGTTTGCGCCTGAAAACGATGGCGGTGGCTGCCCGGCGTATCGAACCGATCGAACACCGGCTCGAGTTGAAAAAAGCGGGCGACATTCACATCATCGACGATGCCTTCAATTCCAATCCTGTGGGAGCCCGCAATGCAGTGGAGATACTATCCCAGTTTGATACCGGCAGGCGCATCATCATCACGCCGGGGATGATTGAACTGGGTGAGATGGAGGAGGTGAAAAACCGGGAGTTCGGCGAGGCAATAGGCCGTGCCGGTCTGGATCAGGTGATCCTGATCGGTGCCGAACGTTCAAGACCGATCGTTGAAGGTATCCGTCAGACCGGTTTTGACATGGAAAAAGTAAGTGTTGTGGCCAGCCTGGAGGAGGCCAACAGGATCGTACGGGAGACGGTCAAGGCCGGCGATGTGGTACTTTACGAAAATGATCTCCCCGACAGCTTCAATGAATGAAGTCGTCCATGCCGATCTTTTGTTGCTCCCTGGAAGCCACCAGGGCCGCACCGACGATGCTTGCATCATTTAAAAAACGCGCCGCCTTAACCGTGGTTTTCACCTTCAGGTAGGGTAATACTTTGCCGGCTTTTTGGCTCAGCTGACCGCCCACGATAAACATCTCGGGATGAAATATATCCTCGAAATGCTCCAGCATTTTCTGCAACCGGCCCGCCCACTCTTCCGCCGTCAACCCCTCCTCTTTTCTCACCTTGTTGGATGCGGTCATCTCCACAGGGCTGCCGCCGATCTCGACCCGGCCAAGCTCCGTGTTTGGAACCAATCGGCCGTTGATGAAGAGCGATGAGCCGATGCCTGTGCCCACCGTCAACACCACCACCAGTCCCTCCTTGTCCTGCCCGGCACCGAACTGCATCTCGGCCAGTCCGGTGGCATCCGAATCGTTAATCACCGTAACCGCATTCCCGGTAATCTCCGAAAATAGCTCCGCCGCGTCCGCATCCACCCAGGCTTTATCGATTCTTTCGGAGGAGAGGACGATGCCGTGGCTGACGGGAGCGGGGAAAGCACAACCGACCGGTCCGTCCCAGGCAAATTTCTTGTTGACCAGCTGGTGAATTTGCGACAAAATCTTGTGCGGCGCCGAACTTTCCAGGGGAGGTGTGCTGTATCGGTCGGTAAGGATCTCCCCCTTTTGGGTATCCACGATCGAACCCTTGATGCCAAAACTCCCTATGTCGATGCCGAGGGCTTTCATTAGAAGAGTGAACTCCTGTTGAAGGTGATATGGATGTGAAGTTACTTATCCCCGAAATTATACCGTTTAAGGGACGAATCAGGCTACTTTTCGATCAGGATCCAACCCTTGTCCTCGATCATCCGTTCGGCTTTCTTCCACTTGATCTCGATCACTTCCCCGGTATTCATATTCTGAATCTTCACATAGTCGTTTCGACCCGGTTCATCTTCCACGGTCACCGGCTGCGGCTTCTGATCGCTTCTCTGTTGCTGGTTACCGTTTCCTCCCTGGCCGGCCATCGACTTCAGTCCCATATTGGTGGAATCGGAATGCTGGGTCTTCATCCGTTTCATATCCACTTTCGATTTCTGCTTCTGAGCCTGTTGTAGCTGCTGCTGATCAGCCTGCATCTCGGGGATCGCTTTCCAGATCAGTGAGATCGCCTCCTGGTTGATCTCATCCAGCAATTGCTTGAACATCTCGAACGCTTCCCGCTTGTACTCCAGCAGGGGATCCTTCTGGCCGAATGCCCGCAGGCCGATCCCCTCCTTGATCGCATCCAGCTCGCGCAGATGCTCCATCCATTTGTCGTCGATAGTCGACAGCACCGCGGTTCGCTCCAGCGCCCGGGCCACTTCGCGGCCCTCATTTTCCATCGCCCTGTCCACATCCACAATCACCCGCATGCGACGGATGCCGTCGGTAAAAATGACCTGAACTTTTTCGGGCTTATTCTCGGCATCCGATTCGTTGATATTTTTGATCACCTCGTATATCGGCTTGGAGATCATCTCCTCCTTTTGCCGGTAGGCTTCAAAGGCTTGATCGATGGTATGGTCGATGAGTTGGTCCTCGCCCATATCCGCGATCTCATCCGGATCCAGCTCGATATCCACAGCCAGGAACCGGAGTACGGTGTCCCTAAGCTTTTCAAACTCCCCTTCAGGGTAATGCTGCTCCACGATCCGCTCCACCAGATCCTCCAGCATGTCGTATATATCACTGCGCAGTTCATCACCCGAGAGGGCATGCTTGCGGCGGGCGTAGATCACCTCTCGCTGATTGTTCAGTACATCATCGTATTCCAACTGTTTCTTGCGGATGCTGAAATTGTTCTGCTCCACCTTTTTTTGGGCCCGCTCAAGCGATTTCGTGATCCAGGGATGGGTGATCACCTCGCCCTCTTCAAAATTGAGGCGGTCCATCACGTTGGCCACCCGGTCGGATCCAAAAAGCTGCATCAGGTCGTCTTCGAGGGATACAAAAAACTGTGATTCCCCCGGATCTCCCTGCCGGCCCGAACGGCCGCGCAGCTGCAGGTCGATCCGTCTCGATTCGTGGCGTTCGGTGCCCAGGATCGCCAGCCCCCCTTTCTCCTTGACCCCCGGTGCCAGCTTGATATCGGTACCCCGTCCCGCCATATTGGTGGCCACGGTGACCGCGCCGGGCTGACCAGCCATCGCTACGATCTCGCTTTCCCGGGCGTGATGCTTGGCATTCAGCACATTGTGTGGAATCTTTTCCCGTTTCAGCATCCGGCTGATCGTCTCAGATACATCCACGCTGGTGGTCCCCACCAAGACCGGCTGTCCTTTCTCGTGATATTCCTTGATCCGCTCGATGGCGGCGTTGTATTTCTCCCGCTTGGTGCGAAAGACCAGGTCCTCCTTGTCATCCCGTATCACCGGCTCATTGGTGGGGATCACTATCACATCCAGGTCGTAGATCTCATTAAACTCACCCTCCTCGGTGGCCGCCGTACCGGTCATACCGGCCAGCTTGTGATACATCCGGAAATAGTTCTGCAGGGTGATCGTGGCGTAGGTCTGGGTGGCGGCCTCAACATTTACATTCTCCTTGGCCTCCAGTGCCTGATGCAGTCCGTCGGAATAGCGGCGTCCCGACATCACCCGGCCGGTATGTTCATCGACAATCTGTACCTTGCCCTCCTGCACGATATACTCCTCCTCCCGTTCGAAGAGGGTGTAGGCCTTCAGCAGCTGGTTGACGGTATGGATGCGATCGCTGCGCTCGGCAAACAGGCGGTGGAGTTCATTGAAACGGCGCTCCCGCTCCTGGCGCACTTCCGTTTTGGCTTCTTCAATTTTCTTCTCTTTATACTCCTCGCTCCACTCCTCCTTCTGCTCGATCTCCCTGATCTTCTCCTGCTCCAGCTCCTCGATCTCCTCCTCGATGATGGAAGTCTCGGTTCCAAGATCGGGAATGACGAAAAACTCGCTGTCCTCGTCAGCCTTGGTGATAAATTCGCGGCCCTTTTCGGTCATCTCGATGCTGTTGAGCTTATGATCTACGGCGTAGTAAAGCTCCTCATCCACCTCCGGCAGTCGCTTGGCGTTGTCCTGCAGGTAAAACGATTCAGTATTCTGCACCAGCTTCTGATTGGCCGGTATCTGCATCATCTTGCGGTACTGCCGATTTTTGGGAAACCCCCGCTGAGCCCTGAACAGCAGCAGGCCGGCCTGATTCTCGTTGCCGTTTTCCAGCTCCTGCTGGGCCTCCTTGACCAGTTGGGCAACAAGTTTTTTCTGGGCGTTGACCAGCGACTCGACCCTCGGCTTCAGTTCCTCATATTTTTGTGATTGGGTATCCTCGGGAACCGGCCCCGAAATGATCAGCGGCGTCCGGGCCTCATCGATTAGGATCGAGTCGATCTCATCCACTATGGTGAAATGATGATCACGCTGGACCAGCTGTTCCGCGCTGATCACCATATTGTCGCGCAGATAGTCGAAACCAAATTCGTTGTTGGTACCGTAGGTGATATCGGCCCGATAGGCCTCGCGCCGCAGCTTTGAGTTGGGCTCATAGCGGTCGATACAATCCACCTCGAGTCCGTGAAAATTATAGATCGGCTCGTTCCACTCCGCATCACGTTTTGCAAGATAGTCGTTGACGGTTACGATATGCACACCCCGCCCTGCCAGCGCATTGAGGTAGGCCGGGAATATCGCAGCCAGGGTCTTACCTTCACCGGTCTTCATCTCGGCGATTTTTCCCTGGTGCATCGCAATCGCACCGGCCAGCTGCACATCATAGGGAATCATATTCCATTCCGTCTCAGTACCGGCCACCTTCCATGATTTGCCCACAAATCGGCGGCAGGTATCCTTCAGCACCGCAAAGGCCTCGGGCAGCAGCTCCTCCATTTTGTCCTCGACCGCCTGAAGCCAGGCATCCTCCAGCTCTTCCAGCTCTTCCGAC
>JAWVYR010000010.1:0-20487 GCA_033722635.1 Balneolaceae bacterium
AATAATGGTCTCCATCCTCCAACCGGACCAGGCCCGGTACTGTAATGATCAGCGAATCACTGGTGGCCGACAGGGTATCACCGTTGGAGACGGTTTCGGCCCGAAATTCAATCTCACCTCCAAACTGGCCGGCCCGGTAGCGCAGGCGGATCTCCCCGAGCGGGTCGGTAACGGCCTGGAGCTGCCCGCGGGCCGAATCCCCTTCGGCCAAGTCCACCAGCCAGCCGCGGCGGTTCAGCGGCGGTAGCTCAATGTCATTGCCCCCGTCATGGTCGTGGCCGCCGGAGCCGGCCTCCCACTCGACGGTGATGGTGACCGGCTGCCCTTCCACAGGGGTTTCCTTTTCAGTTACGGTTACCACAATCTCCTCTTTGGTATTTTCAACCTGAGTAAAGTCAAAATCGGGATGGGCTCCACCATTTGGTATCGTAGGCCAAACCGAGGTGGTATCGGGCAGCTCAACCATAATCTCCAACTCCTCCTCCGGTACCACCGGGATCTGCCGGGTACCGCTGACTTCAATGCCGGAGACAAACACCAGCTGCTGGGTGCCGATCCCGTCGTCGGGGAGAGAAATATCGAATACCGAACAAGGAACTGCTGAATGTCGAAGTATGGGCATTGGTTGTGGGTGCGGATTAATATGGAGTATCCAGGAGTAAGCACCTGTCCGCTCATCGGCGGATACAGAACTCAGAACTCAAAATATTCGCTTCTGATCTCCGGCCACCAACATGCAACGCATCGCTTTTCTAAGGCCACCCTGAAAAAAAATGCAAAGGCCCCGTTTAGTATTTGGGTCCCCGACAGTAGTCGGGACAGGCATTAGGGTTTTGAATGTTGCAGTTGGTCACTTAATCAGCATCATCTTGCGGTGCTCGACGATGCGCCGGCCCGCTTCTCCCTCGGCGATCACCCGGTAGAAGTAGAGCCCGCTGGCCAGCCGGCCGGCGTCCCAGCGCAGGGTATGGGCCCCGGCCGGCTGCAGTTCGTCGGCCAGGGTGGCTATCCGCTGGCCCAGCAGGTTGAAGACCGTCACGTTGACCCGCATGGATGCCGGCAGCCGGTAGGCGATGGTGGTGGACGGGTTGAACGGGTTGGGGTAGTTGGGGTCGAGGGCGAACTCGGCCGGAGCCCCTGCCTTCAGGCGGATCGTGGTGCTCCAGGCCACCCCCGAGGCGCTGCGGGCCACAAATACAAGCTCGTCGGTCTGGCCCACCGGGGCCTGCTCGTCCAGGTGGAAGGTGAAGGTGGCTTCGGCCTGCCGGCCGGGGTCCAGCCGTCCGACACTGAACACGGCGGGGGTCAGCTCGATCCACCCCGGGATCCGGGTGGCTTCGACCTGCAGGTGGCCCGCCGGGGCCCCGACGGCGTTGACCAGCTCCAGGGCGACCGTATTGCCCCGGGAGCCGAACGGCACCGTGTAGACCCGCGGGGCGACCTTCTCATCATCGCCCGGGCCGGCCGACTGGGTGGTTTGGGCCAGGGCAGCCGGCGCCATCGCCGCCCATATAAATATCACCGGTAGCAGTATTGATCGTCCCATCACTTATTTTTTTTAGTTACGAGTCTTGAGTTATGAGCCGGCAGTTTTGATCACTGAAATATTTGAATCTGAACCGTTTCGGATTTGGGTCATTCGGATTTCGGATTTTAAAATAGATCTCTTAAACGGCTACATTTCCGATACTCAGCCGTTGCCCTTGTTTCCTTTGCCTCCCCCCTTCTTATCGCCTTTGTCCTTTCCGCCGCCCTTGCCGGGCCGCTGCCCGCCGAGCCGCTCCAGCAGGTGCAGCCCGTTGAACCACAACAGCGCGTAGCCCTCGCTGGTGATATGCTTGCCCCGCTGGGCGGCCACCTCGTTCAGGAAGGCGTTCAGCACGTTGATCGCCGGCCTGGTCTTATCCTTCGACAGATGCTTTTCCACGTTGTCCAGCTTGGCCTGCAGGCTACGGCAAATGCCGCGGTTGGTGACCCAGGTAGTGTCGCAGGAGAAGGCCAGGTAAGAGTTTAATTTCTTTAATAAATCATCATTACCCAGTTTATCATTTAGTTTACTTGGACCGATAATTTTTAAACCTAAGCCACGATTATTTTCTACTTTGGATATAAGACTATCTCTAATTTCTCGAACCTGTCTAGAAGGTGGAATTACGAATTGAAAACTCAACTTTCTAGGTTGCCCTGATACAAAAGAATTCACTATTGAAGGGATGTTGTCACTCAATACCGAAAATTCTAGACTCTCACCTATTTGCAAATCAGATTCTATAGATATCGGTTTATCTTCATCATATTCAGGTACATGGAAAACTTTATGAGTTACGCGAATGTAAGGTTGGGCCCTATTATCTCGGTAAAACCAATTATCTGGTAATCGAATTTCTCTAAATTCATCTTTTATTTCGATCTCAATGGAAGAGATATCCTGTTTACTACCTTTCCCATTTGTAATGTTATATATGTATTTGTACTCGCTATTTACCTGTTCAACTATTATATCAATTTGAGGATTGACTTTATTCGGAGGCACATAAAGAGTTTCGTAAATTTTGCCGGTCTTGGAATCTCTTAAATAGCCTATTATATAATTTCCAGTCTCGGAATTAAATTTGACATAGGGTCTGAAGGTTGTATCCCGTTCAATCTGTTCAAATTCCTTATCCTGACCAAAAATGGCTATAGGAATACACAATAAAATTATTATCACTGAATATATTTTAATCATGACTTCAGGTTTTAGAAAATTTCAAAATCCACATGAAAGTGTCTTGAATCTCTGATTCTTCCATTTTCGACTCTTCGACTACCATCAATCTGTATGGTTGAATTTGGATCTAAATCAATTAAAATTTCTTCCATTCTCCTTACTAATACCAATGGTATACCATCATCCTGTGGCGGGCTGGTTCTCACATCAACATTTTGTCCAATGCGATGTAACTGATGGTCTGTAACCCATCGTCCATTGATATCAAATAATCCGCCATTGGGCAGGCTGATATCATTATATCTGATCGTAGGGCTCGAAGGAAACTGCTCGGAATAAATCACAGCCAAAGATACCAACAACGCGCCCACTACCTCATTCACCCAATGATTGTTATCCGGCGTCCTGGAGCTTAGATGAAGACTGTCCAAACGCGGTCCATGATGGCTGGGTGTTCCTCCTATTTTTTCATGAAAATCAAACGCCGGAAGCAGAACCAAATCCGCTACGTGTACAGATAGCGTATCGCGTGCAAATAACGTATCAGCATTCGGGGGAACTACGGCCGCTTTTAACACCACATTGCCGCCAAACTCCGGAGCCCGGTAGCGCAACTTAATCTGCCCATCTGCATTGGTGAAAGTTTGAAGCTCGCCTTCGGCTGAATCGGCTTCTTCCAAATTCACAATCCAGCCCATATCATCCTGGGGTGGAACCAAAAGATCATCACTGCCGCCGTGGTCATGCCCCCCTGAACCGGGCTCCCATTCGGCAGTTACCGTGACTGTTTGATTCTCAACGGGTTCTTCATCCTTTTTAACTGTAACTACCACTTCCTCAATCGTATTCTCTACCTGGGATAAATCAAAATTTGCCTGCACTCCCTCATCCGGCAACGTCGGCCATACCTCTTTGGGATCCGGAATCTCAATCGTAATCTCGAGGGCCTCCTCCGGTACCACCGGGATCTGCCGGGTACCGCTGACTTCAATGCCGGAGACAAACACCAGCTGCTGGGTGCCGATCCCGTCGTCGGGGTCGGCGCCGGGCTGGGGCGGAGCCGAGGAGGGGCTCACCGGCGGTGCAGCGCCGGCATCCGGATCGGGCCCGAGCACCTGGGTGGTCACCTTGAGGGTGACCCCGGCCGAGTCGGACAGGTTGTCGATCGCCCGGAACCCGAATCCGGCCGGGATTCCCGCAAAGAAATCGCTGGTGTCGGAGACGGCCACCTCGAGCTGCTCGATGAGGGTCCCGTACTGGGACCCCTCGGTCAGCTCCACGGTGAAGGTCTGGTCGGGGGCGAATTCGGCGGTCGCCCCGTTGTCAAAAGCAAGCCGCTGGGCCAGCGCCACCGTATCGCCGGGGGCCGCCCGGGCCGTGTCGGGCTCGATCAGCACCTGCAGGTAGGGCTTGCGGGCCTCATCCTCGTCGATCAGCACCTGCAGGGTCATCTCCTCATTCAGACAATCGGAGCCGCCGGAGAAGGAGATCACATCATCGGGGTCCACCAGCAGATCGTCGAAACCCCGGTAGTCAAACTTCAAGGTGTCGCCGGCCTGCACGTAGCCCAGCTCGATCGGCGCAGCACCCGGGTCGGGATTGGGGTTTTTGAATTTGATGCCGAAGTTGGGCCGGGGATCGGTCGGAAACAGAGTCTCCACTTCGCTGCTCACATAGATCGCATGGACCCCGTCCGGGACCCCGTCCGGGGTCTTGATCATGATGCCCTGGTTGGATGCCGGCAGGTCGATCCAGCTGGATGTCATCGAGGTCACGTCGAAGCGGTGCACGACCTGCTCCTCGGCCAGCCCGCTGGCCGCCCGGAAGTTCCCGGCTTTCGGCTGGTTGGCCCAGGTGACGGTGGTCTCATCCCAATCCGTGAAGATGCTCCCGTAGCGCAGCTCGTTGAGGCCGGAGAAGCTGCTCACCCGCAGACCAAAACTCGCGCTCTGCACCGACCCGTTGGTCTGCAGGCCCGACAGGTCGGCCTTGATCAGGGCTTTCCCGTCCGGGTTCACCGTGAGGGTCTCGAATTCATTGAAATTGCTATTGGGGTTGTCCTCCAGGATAAAACTGTCCTCAACCAAGCGCGTGCTGTAGTTACCGGTCTGCCGGAAAAAGTAGGAGGTCTCCATGCAAACCGGCTGGTTGGCATCGCGCACCGTCAGCGGGGCCGGCAGATTGGGCAGGATCCCGACGGTGGTATCGGAAACCACCCCGTTGCCCCGGCGCTGCATCCGCAGCAGGTGCTCGGCCGGGCTGCCCGCCGCGTACGCGGACGCCTGCAGCGGCTGGACCTTCAGCCAACCGCTCTTGACCACCAGGTAATCCTGGTTGTCGACGGAGAGTCCCAGCGGACGCAGGATCGGATCGAATTCAAAAAAGCCAGGCAGAAACTTCAGATCACCGTCGGCGCCCTCGGCATTCAGTTCCAGGCGCTCCTTGATCACGATCTGAGCGGTAGCGGTCGGAAGGCCGGCTGCGGCTACTAAAATCACTGCCATATATACCCCCCACAGGCGTCTCGTCGTCTTTGGCATAGTATGTTCCCTTGGTTCTTTTGCCCATCCCGTTTTTTCGCGGGCAATTGATAACTGTTTTTATTCAATCTAGCCGAATTTTTTAAAAAGGCAAGTTTTTGAGTAAAAAGTGAAACGGTTTTGGCAATGATTAAAATCCGGATTGGATCGCTTCTCATTACCTTCTTGTCGTTGCTGAACACATTTTAACTGGTAATAGGTGTTCTCTATACTGGTCTTCGCTGTTTTTGTTAAAGAGCTCTACGCGGCGGTTTGTTGCGATATTTAGGAAGTTCTAACAAGGCAAGATGTGAGATGCGAGACACCGGCTATAAGGCCTGCGGTGCTACCCGCCTCTCATTCTCCCCCCGGGAGATCCCGTCCGCCTACCGGCGGATTTCACGGTTGCCCTCCGAATCCCAACAGTTGTCGGAAGTAGACGGATTTTACTTCTCACTTTCATCCCAACATTAGATCCATTCTAAATAGCCCGGGTTTCCCGCTCTTCAAATTTTCTTCATATAAGTTCAATTTCTTATAGCATCGAAAATTGCGGCGGTACGGTAACATCCCGCTTGAAATTGATTCCCGCAGATGACTGAAAAAGAGATACGAATAGGCGTTGTTTTGATGAACCTCGGAGGACCTACCGGGCCTGATGCGGTGCGCCCTTTTCTGTATAACCTGTTCCGCGACGAGGATATCATCAAGATAGGTGGCGGGCGACTCCAGAACTTTTTTGCCAAAACGATCGCCAAATTCCGTGCACCCGGTATCGCTGACGATTACCGCGAGATCAACGGGTGCCCGAATGGATGTACCGGCAACCGCCACTGCCCCAACCGACAGAACAGGGTGGTTTCGGAGGGATGCTCCCCGATCAACGGGCTGACCGAAAGCCAGCGCCGGGGACTGGAAAAGCATTTCAAGTCGGTTTTGCCCGATCACGAGGTGAGGGTCTATACCTGCATGCGATACTGGATACCATTTGCCGACACCACCATGGACGATATGGTCAGCGACGGCATCACCCACGCCGTGTTGATGCCCCTCTACCCGCAGTTCTCATGGACCACCACCGGCAGCAGCTTTCGCGACTGGGAGCAGCATCGCCGTAAGAAGTTCGGTGAAGAAACTCCCTGGAAGGAATTTCATGTGAAGAATTACTACCGGAATCCCCGCTACCTGAAGGCGCTCAACAGCCGTATCGATGAGTCGCTGCAGTCGCTGGACCGGGAAACACGTTCCAAAACCCACCTGATCTTCAGCGCCCACGGCACCCCCCTGCTGGAGGTGAGAAGCGGCGATCCCTACACCGGTGAGATCGAAGCAACGATGGAGGCGGTCATGGAGATGCGTGACCGCGATGAATCCTACTGGCTGGGATATCAGTCGAAGGTGGGCCCCCAGAAATGGACCCAGCCCAACACGGTGGATCTGGTGAAACGCCATATCGAGTACGGGATACGGAATTTTCTGATGATCCCGATCGCCTTCGTCACGGACCATATCGAAACACTCTATGAACTCGGTGTTGAGCTGAAGGAGGAACTGGAAGAGGAAAATTACGAATTTGAAAATATCACCGTGATGAACGGCATCAACGATCACCCGGATTACCTGCAGGCGCTGGCGGATGAAGCGATCTACAAGCTCCGGCACCTGCTTCCTGAAGAGATTGTCAATGAAGTGAGTTCTGCAACACACGAAACGGTAACCGCATAATCTATGCACAATCAGGTTCCACAACTGGGCGATTTCAGCGTGGTCGGCGTCAACCACTGGGAGGCCACCATCGATATCCGCGAGATGTTCAGCCTCAGCGACCGGCAGAAGGAGAACCTGATCGAGGGTGCCAAGCGGGAGGGGATCGGCAGCCTGATAGTGATCTCCACCTGCAACAGAACCGAGATCTTCGCCAAGGATGCCACCCCGCAGGAGCTGATCCGGCTGCTGGTCACCTATTCAAACGCCTCCCTGGACCAGTTCCACAGCTTCGGCTTTGAACACACCGGCCGGAAAGCGGTGGAACACCTGTTCAATGTGACGGTGGGATTGGATTCACAGATCCTGGGCGACCTGCAGATCGTGAACCAGGTCAAGGAGGGATATGAGCTGGCTTCCGGGAAAGATGCCGTCGGCGGGGAGCTGCACCGCTTGATGCAGCATGTGTTCCGTGCCCACAAACGGTCGCGCAGCGAATCGTCGCTCGGAAAGGGGGCGGCCACCACCGCCTACGCAGCGGTCCAGTTTGCGCTTAAAACCTACGACAACCTGCAGAACAAGAATATCCTGCTGGTGGGCACCGGAAAGATCGGCAAGGTGACCTGCAAGAACCTGGTAAGCCTGGGAGCCCGCAAACTTACGCTGGTCAACAGAACCAGGGAGCGGGCCGAATTCCTGGCCGACAAGTTCAACCTGGATGTGGCCTCCATGGAGGAGCTGCCCAACGCCATAGCGGAGGCGGACCTGATCGTCGTGGCCACCGACGCGTCGGAGCCGGTAATTACGCTTGAGGAGCTCAGGGTGGCTTCCGACAACCCCTCCTTCAAGGTGATGCTGGATCTGTCGGTGCCCCGCAACATCGATCCGGAAGTGGGCACCCTGGATTTTGTGGACCTGGCCAACATGGATTTCCTGAGCGACGTGACCGATGAAGCCTACCGGAAACGGGAGAAGGAGATCCCGATTGTGAAAAAGATCGTTGAGGATGAACTGACCGATTACCAGAACTGGCTGAACAAGCAGAAAGTGGTTCCCACCATCAAGGCGCTTACTCGGAAATTTGAGAATATCCGGGAGGATGAATTCCGGTTCTTTGAGAATAAGATCACCGACAGCGACCGCGACAAGGTGGAAAACCTGACCCGCCGTATCGTCAACAAGATAGCCGCATATTCGATCGAGCATCTCCGCGATCATCACGAATCGGAGAAGATCACCCGGGTCGTCAACGAAATGTTCAAGCTGGAAACCGACGGAAAGGATGAGTAAAAACGATGAAATCCTCCGTATCGGCACCAGAGATAGTGAATTGGCCACCTGGCAGGCACGCAATGTAGCTGACAAACTCGAGTCGCTCGGCCGCGAAACCGAGCTGGTGTTTGTGAAAAGTGAAGGAGATATCGATCAAACCACTCCCTTGTCCGAAACCGGAGGGGTGGGCTTTTTCACCAAGGCGCTGGACCACGCGCTGCTGGACGGGGAAGTTGACCTGGCCGTACACTCCTTCAAAGACCTCCCCACCAAAACCGATCTTCCGGTTCAGGTAGCCGCTGTACTGGAACGGGAGGATCCCCGCGATACGCTGATTGCCCCCGGCGGAACCGCCTTTCTGGAGGATCCGGAGTATGCAGCGGTGATCGCCACCGGCAGCAACCGCCGCAGGGCTCAATGGCTGCACCGCTTCCCGCACCATACCGTGACCGGCATCCGCGGCAACGTCGACACCCGGATAAGGAAAGCGCAGGAGGCCGACATGGACGGGGTTATCCTGGCAGCCGCCGGGCTGAAACGGATCGGGCTGGAACACTCGATAAGCGCCTACCTCGACTGGATGGTTCCCGCCCCTGCCCAGGGCGCCATCGCGGTGGTCAGCCGCCGGGATGACAACGAGCTTCTGGAACTGCTGCGGAAGATCAATCATGATGCAACCGAACGCTGCACCCAGCTGGAAAGGGAGTTCCTGAATGTTCTGGAAGGCGGCTGCAGTGCCCCGGCCGGAGCCTACGCCACGATCAGCAATGAATATCTGCATTTCAAGGCCGTCGCGCTGACCCTGGACGGTGAAGAACAATATGAATTTATCGCCCGTGAACCGCTGAAAGAGTGCAAAGGATTGGGACGAAGAGCAGCCGAGGAGCTGCTGGAAAAGGGGGCTGCAGAAGTGATCAAGGCACTGAATTCGGGCAGCTGACCTGACAATCGATAATCGTGAGACCTAACGCACCGTTTCATGAGACAGTACAAGAAAAACATCCTCGTGACCAAATCCCTTACCGGCCAACAGCGGGAATACGCCCGGATCATGGGGTTGAATCCCATCGTGCAACCGGCGCTTGAGTTTACCTTCCCCGAGTACTGGGACCGTGTGCTGAAGCTGGTAAACGACTATCCCAAGTCGGACTGGATCTTCACAAGCAGCAATGCCGTGGAAGCCCTGTCGCGGCTGATCAAAAGCGGCCTGACCGTCCGCCCCGAAACCACGCTTTTTGCTGTGGGAGCCAAAACAGCCCGGACCCTTGACGAGCTGGGCCTGGATGCGATGGTACCCGATCACCAGGATGCCGAACATCTTGCCGGGTTGATCATTGAACGGGGCGATACCGAATCGGTCCTCTATTTCAGAGGGAACCTGAGCCGTGATGAACTCCCGGACCGGCTGAAACAGGCAGGCATCGATGTTGCCGAAGCGGTTGTTTATGAGACGGAAATCAACACCTTGCACCTGCCCGGAAAACCGGTACAGGCAATCCTGTTCTACAGCCCCAGCGGTGTGGAAGCGTTTGAAAAGGGCGAGGGTTTCGACCGTCAGCTGCCCCTGCTGTTTGCCATCGGCCCCACCACGGCGGATGCACTGCGAGAACGCACCGATCAGGAGGTTTATACGGCCGAAAAACCCAGCACCGAGCATCTGCTGCGAACTGTAGCTGAACATCTTTTTAAAGAAAGCGCTGCCCCCAATGAATGAGGAATGAGGTTTAAAGAGAATGGCTGTACCTTCGATTTTATCAGCAGACAGCTCTGGAGGGGGGCTCCGGCAGCCATCCCCCTGCACCCCCTTCGAAGGGGGACTGAGAAGGTGGCAAAAAGGTCATTGAAACAGCTGAAAATCAGATAAGTCCGGTGACCAAAAGAACCGGTATTCACTCAACCAAAAACCCAACGCATAAAAAAATTGATTTCTGAACATGGAATACCCTGAAAATTTGAAAACAGTGATTTAAAATTCGGAACGGTACTAACCTCCACTGCCGATGTTATCGGCAAACATGTCCCCCTTTGAAGGGGGATTAAGGGGGATGGCAAAAACCAACGCAATGACCAAGAAATTCGACCACCTGGGATATAACAAGGAACTCAAGGAGCTGGCTCGACAGCTACGCAAGAACTCGACTAAAGCCGAAGTGCGCCTCTGGACCGAGCTGCTCCGTGGTGGAAAGATAGTGAAAGGGAGAAAACGCTGATTGACCATGGTTTTCATGTACTTCGGTTTCACGATGAGGAAGTGATGAACGATTTGGAAAATGTGAGGCGAAGCCTGGAAGGATGGATCGAAAGCCATCCCCCTGCGCCCCCTTCAAAGGGGGACTCCGGAAGCCGTGAACTTGATGAGTAGAGATAAAACCGAATAGTTCACTTTTGATTGAGATGAAAACCATAACCGAGATTGCAAATCGATCTGGATTTCTCCCTTCCGTCGCCAGCCGGTCAGGGTCGAAGAGATTTCCGCCAGTCGGCGCAAAGATTGAATTGCTGACCGCGATGCATCCTAACCTTTTATGGAGATAATTGTATATAATCCGGAGCGGTAATTACCTTCACTGTTCATTTTATCAGCAAACAGGTCCCCCTTCGAAGGGGGATTGAGGGGGATGGCAAAAACCAAGGCAATGATTAAACATTACGCCCCTTCTTTTGGGGAGCCTCTTCCGAGCTGGCTCGGGAGGATGCACGGGAGGTTGAACAATCACTAGATCATATAAAGCAGGATAATCTTCAATTGAATACAAAAAAGGGCGGATATGGGAAATGATCGCAAGGCAGCGGTGGTGTTGTCCGGAGGCGGAGCCAAAGGAGCTTTCCAGGCGGGAGCACTGGAGGTATTGAATGAGAACGGCTATACCTTCGATTTCATCAGCGGGGTGAGCGTGGGTGCCCTTAATGGCGCGATGCTGGCCACGGACCAGTTCCCACAGCTGATAGAGATCTGGAAGAATGTAAAAGAAAGGGATGTTCTGAAAAGAAGAGGACTGGTTTCCGTGGCGTCCCAATTCATCAGGTACAAGATCGGGCTTGGTAAGCCGCCCAAGGCGGTAAACAGCAACCGGCCGCTCAAACGGCTGATGGAGGAGCAGCTGTTGGATAAAAAGGTCGACCGCCCGTTTCATTTCGGTTTTGTGGTGCTGGATACCGGCGATTTCGTGAATGCGGTGGTGCGCTCGGGCGATCACGCCATCAACCGGCAGGATATCGAGCGTATTCTGGCATCGACCGCAATTCCGGTGATCTACGACCCGGTGATCGGACCGAATGGCAAGACCTGGGTTGACGGGGGCGTACGGAATATCACGCCGATCGGGCAGATCCTGCCCTATAATCCCGATGAGATCGTAATTATTCCCACCGAACCGTTCAAGGCAAAGGAAAAAGAAGAGGAGGTGCCGCTGGATGATATCGTGCAGATCCTGCAGCGAACGATCGATGTGATGCTCGAGGAGATCTTCCGGAACGATATCCGGCAATGCCTGCTTATCAACCGGCTGGTGAAACAAGCCGCAGAGGACGGTACCACCCTCACAAAACCGAACGGGACCCCCTACAAATATTACGAGGTAACGCTTATCGACCCCGAAAAGGAGCTCGGCAGCGACCAGGATTTCAGCCGGGGAAAGCTGGATGAGCGTTTCCGAATGGGACGGGAACGGGCTGCCGAGATGCTTCGGAACGGTTGAGCGACTTCATCAGGAGGCTACAACGTATTCAGCTGAATCCGCCCGTCATCGATCCGGATCTGTACCTCGGCATTCCCGCCGGCCAGGCGGTAGGTTTTATGGGTATCCCCCTCCTCTGTCAATGTGAAGGGTTCGGCGACGTTGAATCGGGTGTTGTCATGATCGATCCGAAAAATTCCTCCTCCGCCGACGATGCTCAGATCCAACCGGCCGTCATCCATGCTCAACCGATACCTGCCGTCGTCAAACAGTTCGGTGGCCAGGGATACGGAACCGTCTTCCATATCCACGTTCAGATCCCGCAATGAACCGCGGGCAATATCGGCAGCTCCGTCATCCATCACCAGTTTAAGGCGGCCCGCGGCCCGGTCCATCTGCAGATCGCCGTCATCCATCTCAAAAAAGAAATCCTCTCCCTCGCAGTTACGAAGCTCAACACCGGCGTCGTCGGCATCCAGGCTGATTGACCGGTCGACGTTGGAGATCCGGTAGGTGTCATCATCCCCGGCGATATCAAGGTGTATTTTTTCAGGCACTTCCAGAGTGATGGTATATTCCACCTTCGTAAACCCGATGGATGCTGTCGCATTCGGCAGCTCCCGCTCTTTTTCCTCGATGATCAATTGCCCGTCATCCTGTCGAATGTTCATTCCGAACCGGTCACCCTCCTCCAGGGCGAAACCGGTAATCTCCATGGTGTAGTTGACGACCAGATGAACATCGTCCCGTGAAGAGCCGAGGATTTTCACATCGGCATCACTGCTCTGCAGTTTTACGATCCCTTCGGATTCAAGGGGGTAGGTCTCATCCAGTTGAAAATGATCGGTTTTCTGTGCCTCCGCACCGTGGCCCATCACGGTAAGCAGTATGGTGAAAATGATTCCGGTGGTAAGATAGCGCATGTAATTGCGTCTTTATATTGGATTGCTGATACATTAAAATAACCAGAGAGTTATTCAGAGCGTTTAATTTCATTGTGCGGTTATATGTTGAATCTTTTAATCGAAACTGCAATATAACAAGCCTGTCATGCCTGTAAATACCCTGCTGGGTGAGATTGGCGTCTGGCTGAGCCCCCTGCTGCTTTTGCCGGGTGCGGCGCTGCTCATTATGTCCACTTCTGCCCGATATGCCCGAATCCACAACGAGATACATCATCTGTTGGAGCATTCCTATACCGAAAACACCGAACGCACCATGGAACATCTGCATCAGCGCTCCCGATTGTTCCGTAGCTCCCTGGTACTTCTGTACCTCTCGGTCTGTTTATTTGCCACGGCGGGCTTGCTCGGGGCGATCACCAGCGGATGGACCGATATTTCTTATTATCTTACCATCGGTTTGACTGCGCTGGGAATCTTTTTCCTATCGGTGGCTGCTTTCTGTCTGATTCGTGAATCGATGCAGTCGCTCGAGATCATCAAAGCTCATATAGAGGATTTCAAACAGAATTCCGTCGGGCAAGATGATTCCTGAATGAATTCCAAAAACGCACTATCTGTTGTTGAAGAGATGGCAAAACTGTTCTTGTTCATAGGAAGTATAGCGATGGTTCTGGCCGTGGGGCTTGGCGCCTTCGGGGCCCATGCCCTGAAAGCACGATTGCCGGCGGATATGCTGGAGATATTCGAAACAGGGGTGCGATATCACTTCTATCATGCCCTGGGGATCCTTGTTGTCGGGCTTCTCGGCTATCACCTGCCGGATTCGGTCTGGCTCAAAGCGGCGGGCTGGCTGATGGCCGCCGGGATCGTCATCTTCTCCGGCAGCCTCTACCTGCTGAGTACCACCGGGATCACCTGGCTGGGGGCGATCACACCGATTGGAGGATTTTCATTTATCCTGGCCTGGATTTTTCTGGCGACTGCCGTTGTTAAAAACATGTGAGTCATTACAGCGGCAAGTTTTTCGCGACAGGATCGTTCTATCAACAGCCCTAACATGAAAACGAGACCGAACCAGCTATGAAATCTAAATATATCCCGACCACACTGCTGACACTGATTGTACTGGCCCTTTACCCGGCTCTGGTTCACGCCCAAAATGAAGTACAGCTGGAGCTCAGCTCGCTGCGCGGCATCGGTGAGATGGGATTTTCCATAAATATGGAGGCAAGCGAGGCGCTTTCAAAACGGGAGGAGCTGGACATTCTCTCCATCCGGAAACAGGTGGTCGAAAGACTCAAAGATGAGGGGATACCGGTTGTTTCAGAAACCGAAGCGAGGAGTTCCACCGATATGCCGCTGCTGCATATGCATATCAATACGATGGATGCAGGTCGGGGACTGGTGCCTTTTGCGATCTCCATCCATTTTTATCAGCCGGTGCGGCTGGTGCTGAACCGCGATATGCAGACCACGGCAAGCACCTGGGAGACCGGTATGGTAGGTATCGTTTCACTCGACCAGCTGGGGATCATCGGCGAGTCGGCGGTGCAGTCTCTGGATGCCTTTATCAGTGATTACCGGGATGTGAATCTTTGAAGATTTATATTGGTTTATTGTCATTGCTTTGCCGTTATTTAGATCAAGCAATTATCTAATCTAACAAGTAAACAACCAACGAAAACTTCACTGTATGGATATTGAAGAGTTTCGTGATCATTGCCTCTCCTTCAAGGCAGCCAAGGAGGAAAACGCCTTTGATGAAAAGACGCTGGCGTTTAAAGTAATGGACAAGATTTTTGCACTGGCGGATGAGGAATCATTCAAACGGGTCACGATCAAATGCGATCCGGTTAAGGCGGTGACGCTCCGAAGGCTCTACCCGGAGGTAAAACCGGGCTTCCACATGAACAAAAAGCATTGGAATTCGATCGACACCGAAGGAAGGCTGGACGATGAACTTATCAAGGAATGGATCAAGGATTCCTACGAGCTGGTGGTTGATAATCTGCCGCGAAAAAAACAGAAAAAACTGGAGGCGATGGAATCATAATCGGTCACGCCCGCCTTGGTCTTCGATCGATTTAAGAATCGGCGGTAAACAGCTTTTTGATCTTTCTGAACGATCTCTTCTCAAACTCCCAGACAAAGTTGAACTGCCCCAGAAGGAAACCGTAAAACAGGAACAGTACCTGATATGCGGGCAACACCGCGAGCACCCAGGCCAGGCCCTTAACCCAGGTTGCCGTCTCCGAATTGAATCCCAGCATGTCGAAGAGAAACCGCTTCACATAGAGGGTGGTGATGCCGGTGATGGAGAAGATAATGAGGATGACCACTACCTGCCCCAGGGTTTCCACTCCCCAGCGGTCCTTCAGCTTTTGATACAGTTGTTTTAGTTTGTTTTTCATTTTTCGATCTCTTTCAGGGCTGCCTCCAGCGCCTCTTCAGCCGATTCAAGGGTCTTATCCAGCAGGTCCTGGGTGAGCGAGTTTGCGAGAAACCACGATTCGAACGGGGAGGGAGGCAGGTAAACGCCCCGAATCAACATCTCGCGGAAAAACGTTTTGAACATCATCCGGTCGGTGGTGTTGGCCGATGTGTAATCATACACCGGCTGATCGGTAAAAAAGACGCTGATCATCGATCCCACCCGGTTGATCTGGTGTTCGATATCGTTTTTGGAGAACAGTTCCCGCAGCCCGTTGTGCAGGTAGGTGGTTTTCTCCTCAAGCTGGTCGTAATGTTTTGGATGGCGGTAGAGCTCCCGAAGCAGTTCATAGCCGGCGGCCATCGCCAGCGGGTTGCCGGACAGGGTTCCGGCCTGGTAGACCGGCCCGTCCGGGGATACCATACCCATGATCTCTTCACTTCCGCCGAACGCCCCCACCGGAAGGCCTCCGCCGATAATCTTGCCCAGGGCCACCAGGTCAGCGGTCACCCCGTAGCGCTCCTGGGCGCCGCCCGGTGCTACCCGGAAGCCGGTCATCACCTCATCAAAAATGAGCAGGGTGTCGTGCTCGTTGCACAGCTCCCGGAGGCCCGATAGAAATCCCTTGCGCGGCGGGATGCAGCCCATGTTGCCCGCCACCGGTTCCACCATGATGGCAGCTACTTCATTGCTGTGGGTATGCAGCAGATTTTTCACCGACTGCAGATCGTTGTATCGGGCTACCAGGGTATCGTCGGCGGTGCCCTTTGTAACGCCGGGACTGCTGGGGGTTCCCAGCGTCAGCGCCCCGCTGCCGGCCTTGATCAGAAACGAATCGGCATGCCCGTGATAGTTGCCCTCGAATTTGATGATCTTGTCCCTGGAGGTATATCCCCGGGCCACCCGGATGGCACTCATGCAGGCTTCGGTGCCGGAGTTGACCATACGGACCTTATCGATGCCGGGCACCATCTGCAGCACCAGCTCGGCCATCTTGATCTCGATCTCGGTGGGAGCCCCGAAGGAGGTGGAGCGGGCCGCCATCTCCTGCACCGCTTGAACAACCGGCTCATAGGCGTGGCCCAGAATCATCGGCCCCCACGATCCCACGTAGTCGATGTAGTCGCGGCCATCCACGTCGGTCAGGATCGATCCCTTCGCCTTTTCGAAAAAGAGGGGGGTGCCGCCCACCGAGTTGAACGCCCGCGCGGGAGAGTTCACCCCGCCCGGAATAAACTGTTGGGCTTGCTCGAACAATAATCGGCTGTTGTGAAAGTCGGGATTCAGGGTCATAGGTTCCTTGAAAATTATGATCTGTGATTAAAAAAGTGTTCCGTTTGTCACCGGTGCTGCCCGGATATCTGTTACCGGTCCTGTATCAGCCGGGCTGCCGTTTTGGCGAAATAGGTGGCGATCAGGTCGGCTCCCGCCCGCTTGAAGCCGACCAGGGCTTCCATCATCGCTTCCTCCTCATTCAACCAGCCCCGGGCTGCCGCCGCCTTCAGCATCGCATATTCGCCGGATACGTTGTACACCGATACGGGTACCAGCACCGCCTCCTTTACCGCACGAACCACGTCGAGGTAGGGCAGGCCCGGTTTTACCATCACGATATCAGCGCCTTCCTGTTCGTCGAGCAGGGCTTCCCTGACCGCCTCCCTGACATTGGGCGGATCCATCTGGTAGCTCTTCTTGTCGCCGAATCCCGGCGCGGAATCCAGGGCATCACGGAAGGGACCGTAGTAGCTGGAGGCGTACTTTGCGCTGTAGGCCATGATGCCGGTGTGTTCGAAACCGGCCCAATCGAGAGCCTCCCGCATGATGCCGATCCGTCCGTCCATCATGTCGGAGGGGGCCGCCATGTCGGCTCCCGCCTCGGCATGGCTTACCGCCATCTCGGCCAGCAGCTCCGCGGATGCGTCGTTCAGGATCTCTCCATCCTCCACGATACCGTCGTGCCCGTAGCTGGAGTAGGGATCCAGGGCCACGTCGGTCATCACCAGCAGCTCCGGATGGGCGCTTTTGATCGCTTTCACCGACTGTTGCATCAATCCATCCGGATTCAACGCCTCCGTTCCCTTGTTGTCCTTTTTATCCTCCGGCACCTTGGCAAACAGCAGCACCGACCGGATGCCGGCCTGCCGCAGTTCATCCACCTCTTCCAGCAGCAGATCGAGCGTATAGCGGTAGTAATCCGGCATCGAGCTGATCTCCTCTTTCTTGCCGTTTCCCTCCATTACAAACAGCGGTGCGATGAAATCCTCCGGCCGCAGCCGGTGCTCGGCCGCCATCTCCCTGATGGCCTGCGAGTTCCTCAGGCGGCGGGGTCGAATGTGTGGAAATGATCCGTATCGAATCATGTGATCTGTTTCTTTTATTGAATTAAATGTTTAATACTCCATCAAAATCCTACAAAGTAAATTTATTTGATAAAGGAGCCACAAATCCCCCCTTGGACCTGTCCGACTGCCGGCGGAAGGGGTATGTAGTTATACTTAATCTATTACCCCTTATTTCATAAGGTTTTTCAACATTCATATCGGATTTTCCTCAATCAACCCCTTTTCCCTGCCATACGCGATCCAGTCGACCGGATTCCGCAGCCGTTCCAGCAGGGAGTATTCCGGGGAATCCTTCTCGGCCCGGAAGTCATAATCCCAGCGAACCGCCGGCGGCAGGCTCATCAGTATCGATTCGGTCCGGCCGTCGGTTTTAAGCCCGAACAGGGTGCCCCGGTCGTAGATCAGGTTGAACTCCACGTAGCGGCCCCGCCGGATCTCCTGGAAGTACCGATGATCATCGGTGTAGCTGTCCTGCTTATGTCGTTCGGCGATCGGCAGGTATGATTCAAGAAAGTGATTTCCGACATCGGTGGTGAAGCGGTACCATTCTTCGGCCGTTCTTCGTTCATCCGGGCGGAGATAGTCGAAAAACAGACCGCCGATACCCCGGGCTTCATTGCGGTGGTCGATGAAGAAGTACTGGTCACATTCCTTCTTGAATCGTGGATACAGCTCTTCGCCGTGTGGGTCGCAGGCCTTCTTGAGTACCCGGTGAAAATGAACCGCATCCTCATCGTCGAGATAATAAGGGGTCAGGTCGGCCCCGCCGCCGAACCAGCGATCGCTGATCGCATCCATCCCTTCATCTTCGTAAAGCTCGAAATACCGGAAATTGGCATGCACCGTCGGAATCATAGGGCTTTCAGGGTGGATCACCAGCGAGAGTCCGCCCGCCCAGAACCATCCCTGTTCGACTCCGAACCGTTCTCGGATCAGCTCCGGCAGCTCTCCGTGTACTGTCGAAACGTTGACCCCTCCCTTTTCGATCACCTTGCCATCCTCCATGATGCGGGTATGGCCGCCCCCGCCACCCTTGCGCTCCCAGTCGTCATGGCGAAACCGGGCCCGGCCGTCGAGTGCTTCAAACGCATCACAGATCTCATCCTGCAACCGGTTGATATACGCGGTGAATCGCTGTTTGATGGAGTCTTTGGGCATAGATTATCGGTTGTAGTGAATCTTCATATTATTCATTCTCCCCGGAATTCCTTTACGGTATCCACGAACACCCGGGCATGATCGACCGGGACACCCGGCAGGATCCCGTGACCGAGATTGGCGATGAAGCGATCCTTGCCGAAACGGCGAATCATGCGGTTGGTCAAACGCCGGATCTCCTCCGGCGGACCCATCAGGCGGACCGGGTCCAGGTTGCCCTGCAGGGTGATCCGGTGTTGGGTGGCTTCACGGGCATATTCGGGGCTGATCGTCCAGTCCAGACCCAGTGCGGATGCATTGCTTTTGAAGCCGAGCCGTTCCAGTGCGTACCAGGCACCCTTGGCGAACAGGATCACCGGCACACGGTCTACCGCGCTGCTGATTTCAACCAGGGAGGGCAGGGCCCATTCGTTGAAATCCTCCGGACCCAGCAGGCCCGCCCAGGAATCAAACAGCTGAACTACCTGGGCACCCGCATCTATTTGGGCTTGCAGGTAGTCGATGGTGGCTCGTGTCAGCTCCTTCAGCATATGGCGGGAGGCATCGGGATGCCGGTAGAGAAATCCTTTCGCCTTCTCGAATTTCTTGGAGCCCTCGCCCTGAATCATATAGCAGAAGAGGGTCCAGGGCGCGCCGGCAAAACCGATCAGGGGCACCCGGCCGTTGAGCTCCTGACGGGTCAGGGTGATCGCCTCCATCACATAGCTCAGTTTGCCGGGGATATCTTCCGCGAGAATCGCGAAGGCGTCCTCTTCCGACCGAATGGGGTCCTCAAGGAGCGGTCCTTTCCCCGGCACCATCTTCACATCCACACCGAGGGCCTGGGGAATTGTAAGGATATCGGAAAAGATGATCGCCGCGTCCGGTTCCAGCTCATCGATCGGCTGAAGGGTGATTTCACAGGCCAGCTCCGGCGACTGGATTCGTTCAAAAAAGGTGTACTTTTTCCGCAATTTCTGGTACTGGGGCAGGTAACGGCCCGCCTGGCGCATCATCCACACCGGCGGTCGCTCGACCTGCTGGCCGTCCAGGGCGCGCAGCAGCAGGTCATTCTTTAATGTTGGGAAGTTATTGTTCATGAATATTGATCTTTTTTGCCATCCCCCTCAATCCCCTTCCTACGGCAGGGAACAGGCCCGAAGGGGACTTTCGAGAAAAGGGTGCAATCTCGGTTATGGTTCATCGCTCATTACAAGGTGGATTATTGTGTTTTACCTCTGCTCTTCAAGTTCACGGCTATCGGAGTCCCCCTTTGAAGGGGGCGCAGGGGGATGGCTTTCGATCCATCCTTCCAGGCTTCGCCTCACATTTTCCAAATCGTTCATAACTTCCTCATCGTGAAACCGAAGTACATGAAAACCATGGTCAATCAGCGTTTTCTCCCTTTCACTATCTTTCCACCACTGCTGTTCATCATGATGGGAATACCCATCCACTTCAATGATCAATTTTAATTCCTTGCACATGAAGTCAGCGATATAATCCAGCACGGGTCGTTGACGTAGAAAGGTGTATCCGTTCATCTTTCCACCACGGAGCAGCTCGGTCCAAAGGCGCACTTCGGCTTTAGTCGAGTTCTTGCGCAGCTGTCGAGCCAGCTCCTTGAGTTCCTTGTTATATCCCAGGTGGTCGAATTTCTTGGTCATTGCTTGGTTTTTGCCAACCCCCTTAATCCCCCTTTGAAGGGGGACATTTTTGCCGATAGAATCAACGGTGGAGATTAATACCGTTCCGGATTATATACAATTATCTCCAATATTTGGCTGCAT
>JAWVYR010000011.1:0-20417 GCA_033722635.1 Balneolaceae bacterium
ACCGAGGGCAGCTTCAAAAACTGGGGTTACGAGGTAGCCAAGGAGGAATATGACGCCGAGGAGTTCGGTGGTGGGCCGTGGTGCAAACTGCCCAACGGCATTGTCGTCAAGGATGTGATTGCTGATGCATTTCTACAACAGATTCTGACCCGTCCGGGTGAATACGATGTGATCGCCACCATGAATCTCAACGGCGACTATATTTCAGATGCATTGGCCGCGTGTGTGGGAGGTATCGGTATCGCACCGGGAGCAAATATCAATTACAACACCGGCTACGCCGTATTCGAAGCCACCCACGGCACCGCACCCAAGTACGCCGGCAAGGACAAGGTCAATCCCGGCTCACTGATTCTGTCAGGGGTTATGATGCTACGATATATGGGCTGGGGCGAAGCCGGTGATCTAATTGAAGAGGGTATCGAGAAGGCGATCAGCAAAAAGCGCGTTACCTACGACTTCGAACGGCTGATGGAGGGCGCTACCCTGCTGAAGTGTTCCGAATTCGGCGATGAAATCGTCAAAAATATGTAGTCAACTGTATGAAGGATTTCCAGCCGGCCTGGCGGCTACAGTTCGGCAAAGGCGGGATTGGACTGCATCGCTTTCCAGGCTGCCGTGTGTTCATCCAGCGCTGACTCGATCAGCGTTATCAGGTCGGAGCGGTTCACCTGTACCTCCGCAAACCCCCTGTAACCATCCGAGGCAGGTATCACTCCGGTGTTTCCGGTTCTGGAGATGGAGGAGATGCGGGCTTCAGCCGACCGCAGATCCAGGATAAATGCGCTCTTGCCAAGACCGGCATCGCTTTGCTGACGGGCGGCCTTCTGCCGGATCGATTCAAGCTTTTCCGAAAGGGCACGTTCCATCACCGCAATAGCGCCGGCCTCTGCCTTGCTTATCGCTGACGTTGAATCGCTGCCGAGCGCCGTAGCGTGACTGCTGTAGATCATATGATCCTTCGAAACGGCCGGCGATGTACGATACCATGGCGGAGCCATCTTACCGACTTCAGGCTCGGCTTCGCCCTGTGATGACTGTACGTTGCCAGAGGAAGAGCACCCGGCCGCGATAAAAATCATCATCGATAGGAGAAAAACATAAGAAAACCGGGACTTGATCATGCAAAGATCCGAAAACGTTTATTGTTTCAGCTGGTAGTATCCGGTGGCACCGTCCCGTGTTTCAATCTGAAATATCACCGAACGGTCGCGCCGGAGACTGCGCTCGACAATATCATTTAAAGTTTTAAGATCTTCAACTTTTTGTTCATTGACACGGCGTATCGTGTATCCCTCCTTGAGCCCTCTTCGATCGGCTTCGGTATCCTCAAAAACCTCCGTGATGATCAGGTCGTACGCTGTGTTGTCCTCCTCTTTTGACAGCGCCATAACATTGAACCCCAGATCGAAGGACATGAACTTCACACCGCTTCCTTCCCCCTCTTCCTCTTCCCCGCGACCGGAGCTGCCGGGATCGGCGTTCGCAAACTCCTCCTGCTGCGGCCTCAGCATGCCGAGCTTAACCTCCTTCTTCAAAATCTTCCCTTTTCTCCAGATTTCCAGATTAACCGTTTCACCCGGGTGCTGAACGGCAATTTTTTCCTGCAGCTCATTCGCTTCATTAACCTCCTCGCCGTCCACACTCAGTATCACATCACCCGCGCGCAGACCGGATTCCTCCGCGGCGCCGTCCGGCTGGGTAAGATCCAGGATCACCACCCCGCGAATCTCCTCCATGCCCAGACTGCGGGCCCGGCTGTCATCCACACCGGCGATACTGATGCCCAGCAGGGCGCGGCGGACCTCGCCATACTGGATGATATCGCGGGCCACTTTGATGGCCAGATTGGACGGTACCGCAAATCCATATCCCTGGTAGCTGCCGTTTTGCGACATGATCACGGTGTTGATTCCGACCAGCTCTCCGCTTGTGTTCACCAGGGCTCCCCCGCTGTTTCCCTTGTTGATCGCTGCATCGGTCTGGATAAAGCTGGAGACCCGCATCTGATCCTCAATGATGTTCACATCCCTGTTGAGCGCACTGACGATGCCGGCGGTCACGGTGGAACGCAGCTGAAATGGATTGCCGATCGCCAGTACCCATTCACCCACTTCGAGTTCGTCCGAATTGCCAATCGTTATGGACGGCAGCTCTTGAGCATCGACCTTGATCACCGCCAGGTCGGTGGTGGGATCGGTGCCCACGATCCGTGACCGGTAGGTACGCTTATCGTTCAGCACCACCCGAATACCGTTGCGTTCGGAACCCTCTACCACGTGATTGTTGGTTAAAATATAACCGTCATCAGAAATGATCACCCCGGATCCAACCGTGCGTGCCCGCCGGGGCAGCAGGCGATCCCAGAAACTGTCTTCCCTGTTCTCACTCTCATCATCCTGAAAGTTGTCACCATCAACCGAGACGACCGTTTCGATATACACAACGGTCGGGGTCACATTTTTGGCCACCGTTTTAAACAGAAACCGGGAATCGATCTTTTGCAACGCCTCGTCGCTGAAAAATGGGGCCTCGCTTCGTTTGATCTCGGTGAACTGCACTTCGGCCTGGTCGTTGAACTCCCGGCCCTCCTGATACAGGGTAAACAGGGTGCCCAGCACCATTCCAATCAGTACCAGGAGCGTTCCGGTTAGATAGCGGTCACGTTTTTTCATAGTGGATCCTGCAGTAATTGTTCAAATATGGCATCGGACTTCCGATCCTTCAGTCCCTCCACATGATACTTGAGATACCGGTCAAGGTAGTTGACAAGCTGGCGGAGTTCATCCCGTGTGAGTGCTATGTTCAACAATTTAGCACTCCGGGACTGTAATGCAAGGTTTACGTAATTATATTGATTTTGTGTCAATTTATAGGAATGGGAGGTCTCACTGTCATCTGCGATCATTCCGGTCTCCACATTCAGGTAATAAGAACGGGCGTCGGTACTAATGTTACGCTGCAATCCCAGTCCCAACCCCATCAGGTCGGCCAGACGGATCTGCAGATAGGGAAATATTGCCTGGAGCGGAGGTTCGGCCCGATCCAACCACACCAGGAAGTCGCGGGTAAACGTAAAGAGAGGCCTGTTCACTTCGTTGTCGTGCAACAGCTGGTTAATGAGCTCGATCGCCGATGTGGCGATCGCCATCTTTTCAAATTCGGTACGCAGGTTCAGCGTCTTATCCAGGTAGCTGGCTTCTGAGAGGATCTGCACCGAGCGGGAATCCTTGTGGTAATACACCACATCCAGGATATTGCCCGGATCGATCAACCCGGAAAATTTATTTTTCGGTTTCTTCGCACCCCGTACCAGCACCGCAATTTTTCCGTGCTCCTCGGTAAAGAGCGTAACGATCTTGCTGGACTCCTGAAAGTCCACCGATCTGAATACGATGGCTGAGGTGTGTACAATCATCCGGTCTTCATTGCAAACAGCTGCGGTTTATATATCAGCTGTAATATAAATATGCTGTAAAATTTAGTTACAGTAAAACAGGTACCCGGGATCGAAGCGTTGGAGCTGCCCTACCGGTTGGCTCCGGTCAACTGGATCTGCCGTGTCTGGTTGCCGCTCAAATTGGGATCATGGATAGGCTTGAGCTTGCGGGTGGTATTGTTCATCATGGAATCATACATCGCCTGCCCGCGGCTGTTGAACTGATCCTGCAGATAGATCACATCGTTTTGATCCACCCACGGTTTCACGGAATAATCGTTGACGGGAGTCACGATAAAAGATGAGGAGGTGACCCTGGCCGGTGCGTATTTCACAAGGGCTGGTTCGGCGGTATTCGTGGTGGTGAAGGATCCTGAATACCAAAAGCTGCCGAGGGTAAAGCCCAGCAGCAATACTGCCGCAGCAGCTACATAACGGATGTCGGCGAGGCTTGAAATCGGAGAGCGGCTTTGTTGAGCATGGTGGGCAGCCGCCTTCTGGACGATCGATTGCGTCAATGGTTCGGGAGGTTGGACCATCGGAAGATCATCGAGCCGCCGCATGGTCTGGCGCAGACTCTCCACCTCAATCAGCAGGTCTTCATCCTCCATCATTGCGCGCTCCATAAGCACTTCCTCAGAAGGATCCATCTCCTTCATCAGATAGCGAATACAGGCATTATCCTCGTTCCGCATAATTGTTTTCTTCCTCCTCCTGTTCTTGTTCAAAGAGTTTCCGAAGATTTATTAACGCATAACGCATGCGTCCTAGTGCGGTGTTTATAGAAACATCTGTAAGCTCCGCAATCTCCTTGAACGGCATCTCGTAGTAATGCCTCAACATCACTACCTGTCGCTGCTCTTCAGGCAATTCAGCTATATGTTTCATCAAGCTGTCTTTTGCTTCATCTTTTTCCAGCTGTTCCTGTGCACCGACCAGATCTTCATCGGGCAAACGATCATAGAAATCGGTGTTCGACTCCTTGTCGTAGTTGGAACTAACGTCCACGAAACGTTTTTGTTTTCTCAAATAATCGATGGTTGCATTATGTGCGATGCGCATCACCCAGGCGATCCACTTGCCCTGCTCGTTGTAGGTGTCGTCCATTTTGGTTATCACCTTGGTGAAGGTCTCCTGGAAAATATCGCTGGCAACTTCACCGCTCCCTACCATACTGTAGATATAGGAATAGATCTTGGCCTGATGACGGTTCATCAGTTCCTGGAAAGCCTGTTCATCACCGTTCTGACGGTAAAATCGAACAAGATCCTTGTCATCCAGTTGCTGGTACTTGGAGCTGATATGTTTGGATTTCTCTAGTCTCATGGTGGTATCTGTGACTTACGACTGAATTACGGATTTTTAGGATTGCAATGCAACCGACTGTTGAATGATAGATGATATCTTGAACCGTCTTCTTATCCGCATTATATCGAACAAATAATCGGGTTGTTTCGATTCAAGAATACCCATCCTCGTACCCAGCCACATTGTCAAACGGGGTTCAATAAGTATACCGAGAAAACCATGCCAAAGTTGCTCTATAATCGAAATTATGTAAAATTAACATGATTCTCACCGGCGGTCTCCTACTTCACCCTATACACAGTGTACGGATCGGGGTCAAGGAATAATATCACATGATAATGTGATGGGCTGCGGGAACCACCTACCGTTTCCGTTCAGTCACCGCCATCTGC
This sequence comes from Balneolaceae bacterium, assembly GCA_033722635.1. Taxonomy (GTDB): domain Bacteria; phylum Bacteroidota; class Rhodothermia; order Balneolales; family Balneolaceae; genus JAWVYR01. The sequence continues at coordinate 5,140 of JAWVYR010000011.1, forward strand.
GCCGATATCTTCGTTTTTTTTGAAATAAACATGCACGCGCCGTCCGGATTTCTCACCGATCTCTTCCTGCAGCGTCTCCAGCGAGGCCTCTTTGACCTTTTTAGCGGATCCAAACCTGTTTAACAGCCTATTAGCTGTCTTGGGACCTATCCCCTCGATCTCGGTCAACTCCGTCTTGATGGTTCGCTTGGCTCGTGTATCGCGGTGAAAGTTGACGGCAAACCGATGGGCCTCATCGCGTATGCGCTGCAGCAGTTTCAGCGCCGAGGAGGTTTTCGGGATCATCACCGCGTCGGAGCGATCCGGCAGAAATACCTCCTCGAGCCGCTTCGCCAGACCTACGATTTCGAACTCACCGTAAAAGTCGATCTCACGCAACACCGACACCGCGCTGCTGAGTTGACCCTTGCCGCCGTCCACTACCACCAGGTCGGGCAATTGCTGCTGCTCCTGCTTGACCCGTTGGTAGCGCCTTCTCACAACCTCACGCATCGATGCAAAATCGTCCGATCCGCTGACAGTCTTTATATGGAAGCGTTTGTATTCACTTTTCCGGGGTTGGGCATCCACAAAGCAGACCATCGATCCCACCGTATCGCTTCCCTGAATGTTAGAGATATCGAAACATTCGATCCTTCGCGGCAGTCGGTCCAGGTGCAGATGCTCCTTCAGCTCCCGGATCGCATGGGGGATGCGTTCCCGCTCCGCCTTCTGTTTTTCCAGTTTCCTCTCGCCAAGAAGCAGTTTGGCATTCGACTTGGCCATGCGCACCATCTTCGCCTTTTCCCCCCGCTGCGGTTTGTGCACCGGCACCTTCTTACCCCGTTTCTCCCAGAGATATTCCAGAAGTGCTTCATCATCCGGCAGCTGCTCGCTGACATATACTTCATCCGGAACCATGGCAGCCGACAAGGTTCCGGTTCCGGTGTAGTAATCCTCCACAAACGACTGCATCATCTCCTCGGGGTCGGCATATTCTATATTCTTCATGAACCGGTGAAACTTGCCGATCAGCTTGCCCTCCCGGATCTTGAAGAGGACCCCGCAGGCCTCGCCCAGCTCCTGGTCCACGGTCAGTGCAAACAGATCCCGGTCCACTTTCCTGTCCGCCACCATCTTCATCTTCTGACTGTACTTCTGTACCGCTTCAAGGCTGTCGCGAAGGCGGGCCGCACGTTCAAATTCCAGGGCATCTGATGCGATCTTCATTTCCTCCTTCAGATCCCTGATCAGCCCGGAAGTCCGACCGTTCAGCATCCGTTCCACCTTTTCGATCGCCGCCCGATATTCCTCGGGAGGCAGGTCGCCGGAACAGTTTTCCAGGTAATCGTTGAAACAGGAATGCCATTTGGGGGCTCCCTTGGTGCGGTCCACCATCTTCGGGGAAACCGCGCAGGTACACAGGTCGAACGCTTTCCGTACTGTCTCCAGCATCCGCCTCATGTGGGTGACGCTGTCGTAGGGTCCGTAGTATTTGCTGCCGTCATTGATAACGGTGCGGGTCGGGAAAACCCGGGGCCGGTCATCGTTGGTGACACAAATATAGGGATAGGATTTGTCGTCCCGGTAAAGAATGTTATAGCGCGGCTGATGCTTTTTGATCAGATTATTCTCCAGAATCAGCGCTTCCGCCTCGGAATCGGTGACGATCACGTCCAGATCATCGATTTTTGACCGCATCACCCGGATTCGGCCCTGATGACTACTGGAGGACTGGAAATAGGAGCGCACGCGGTTGCGCAGCCTCTTGGCCTTGCCGATATAGAGATGCCGGCCCTTGCTGTCTTTGAACATATAGACCCCGGGCGAGGTCGGCAAATTATCGACCTTCTCCGCTACATCTACAGATTCGGAACGGTTACTCATCGGTTTCGGTGGTTGACGCCCATTACTTGTTTAGTCTGCAGCGTTAAATATAAAAATATAAAAGGTTCGAATATCAGTTATTCAGCAGTACTACTGCCGGGTAGTCAAATCCTCCACAACTACAAACAGGTTTCCCCAGTTGAATCTTTCAGATGCCTTAACTATCTACGGGGTTGAATCGATACAACCCCTGTGTATGCATACATTTTTTCTGGTATGGATGGCTTTGCTGATGATTACCGGCGGCGGACCACAGTCCGGGGACTGGAAGCTGATATGGCAGGATGAATTCGAATATAGCGGACTGCCCGACACGACCCGCTGGGGATACGACATCGGCGACGGCTGTCCGGATCTGTGCGGATGGGGAAACAACGAACTGCAATATTATACACACCGGCGGGAGGAGAACGCCCGGGTTGCAGATGGCACGCTGATCATCGAGGCCCGGAAAGAGCCATACCGATCCCGTGGTTATACATCAGCCCGACTGGTTACCCGCGGCAAAGCCAACTGGCGATACGGCCGTTTTGAGATTCGCGCCCGCCTCCCTTCGGGAAAAGGTACCTGGCCCGCTATATGGATGCTCCCCGTGGAAAACAGCTACGGGGGATGGCCCCGGAGCGGGGAAATCGATATTATGGAGCATGTAGGCCATGAACCACGAAGAATCTACGGCACCGTTCATACCGAGGCATACAATCATATGATAGGAACACAAAAGACCGACACCGCCCGGGTGGCGGATGCCGAATCCTCCTTTCATCTATATAGCCTGGAGTGGACCCCGAATGAGATCCGGTGGTTTGTGGATGGTGAACTTTTTGGTTCGTTTGAGAACGAACATAAAAGCTACCGGCAGTGGCCGTTCGACCAACCCTTCTATCTGATCATCAACATAGCCGTGGGAGGAAACTGGGGTGGTGCCGAAGGGGTGGACGAAACGATCTGGCCACAGCAGTTGGAGATCGATTATGTACGGATCTTGCAAAAAAATTAACCGACAACCTGAAATGACAGCTCTTATGAAATATGCAATCCTTACCCTACTCGGCCTTCTTTTGATGGCTGTAACCTATACTGACCTGCACGCCCAGAACCGTGCCTCCACGATCGATGAGAAAGTGGATTCACTCATGCAGCAGCTCTCTCTCACCGACAAGATCGGGGAGATGACACAGCTCTCGATCGACATGTTGTCGGTGGGCGAACCCTACAATCTCGAGGAACCCCACCGCCTGGATGAGGACAAGCTCAGGAAGGTATTGCTGGACCTCCGGGTGGGATCGATCCTGAATGTCGGCGGACACGCCTATTCCCGGGAACACTGGCACGAGATCATCGGCCGGATACAGGAGATAGCGACGAAGCAAAAACCGACCGGAATTCCGGTGCTTTACGGTATCGACACGATCCACGGTGCCAATTACACTCTGGGCTCCACCCTGTTTCCCCAGCAGATCGGTATCGCCGCAACCTGGGACACCGCTCATGCCTACGAGGGTGCCCGCATCGGGGCCTACGAGACCCGCGCCTCCTGGATTCCCTGGACCTTTGCTCCGGTGCTTGATATCGGTCGCGATTACCGCTGGCCTCGATTCTGGGAGACCTTCGGAGAGGATGTACTGTTGACCAAAAAAATGGGCAATGCGATGGTGAGAGGCTTTCAGGGTGATGATGTGAGCGATCCTCATCACGTGGCGGCCACCATGAAACACTTCCTCGGGTACAGCCTTACGATCACCGGCAAGGATCGAACGCAGGCCTGGATACCCGAACGGCAGCTCCGGGAATATGTGCTGCCTCCCTTCAAGGCAGCCGTGGATGCGGGAGCCCTGACGGTGATGATCAACTCGGGCGAGCTCAACGGCATACCGGTTCATGTCAACAAAAAGATCCTTACGGGGCTGCTTAGGGATGAGCTGGGTTTCGAGGGTATCGCAGTGACCGACTGGGCGGATATCGAATATCTCTATACCCGTCACATGGTTGCCGAAAACTACAAGGAAGCGATAAAGATGGCGATCAATGCCGGCATCGATATGGCGATGGTGCCGGTGGACCTCGAATTTCCGATCCTGCTCAAGGAGCTGGTGGAAGCAGGCGAGGTGCCGATGAAACGTATTGACGAATCGGTACGGCGGATTCTATGGGTAAAATTCAAACTGGGCCTTTTCGAAAAACCCTATCACACACAGGAGGGGCTCTATGATAAATTCGGTTCTCCGGCGTTCGCTGAAGCCAGCTATCAGGCAGCGGCCGAATCGATAACGCTGTTGAAAAATGAGGAGTCGATGCTGCCGCTGTCCGGCAAACCGAAGGTGCTGGTAACCGGCCCGGCTGCTCATACCATGACCTGGCTCAACGGGGGCTGGTCGAGAACCTGGCAGGGCGACGATCCCCAGTATCTCGACCGGGAAGGCAAGCAGACGATTCTGGAAGCGGTTCGTGAACAGCTTGGATTCGGGCAGGTTAAATTTGTACCGGGTACCACCATGAACGAGCTGCAGGAGATCGAAAAAGCTGTTTCGGCCGCCTCGGATGTGGATCTCGTGATTGCCTGCCTTGGAGAAGCCCCCTACACCGAGAAGCCCGGCGACCTCAACGACCTGCACCTGCCGGAAGCCCAGCGCACCCTGGTTAAACGCCTGGCGGACACCGGCAAGCCGATCGTCCTGGTACTGGTGGAAGGGCGTCCGCGCGTCATCAACGATATCGAACCGCTGGCGGACGCCATCCTGATGGCTTACCTGCCAGGCAACGAGGGCGGTCGGGCTATCACCGATATCCTGTTCGGTAAGGTCAATCCAAGCGGGAAGCTGCCTTTTACCTATCCGCGCTATGTCAACGACCTGGTGACCTATGACCATAACTATACCGACCGGGTGGATCCCGACTTCGGCACCGACGCCTTTAACCCGCAATGGGAGTTCGGCCACGGGCTGAGCTATACCCGGTTTGATTACAGCGATCTCAAGGTGAAGCCTGCCGCATTCGGACCCGGCAAGGCGCTGTCGGTTTCGGTTACGGTGACCAACAGCGGCAGCCGTGCCGGAATGGAGGTGGTACAGGTTTACGTCTCCGACCTGGTGGCCAGTGTGACACCACCGGTCAAGCGCCTGCGGGCATTCGAAAAAGTAGATCTTGAACCCGGAGAGTCCCGAAAGATGCAGTTCACCCTCTACCCTGAGGAGCTCTCTTTCGTCGGCCTCGATATGGGATGGGTTACCGAACCGGGTGATTTTGTGATTCAGGTTGACACGCTGAGCCAGAAGGTTACCTTCAGGAAATAACGGGCTGCAAACAATAATCAAGTTGCAACTGCATTGTAATTTAGAGCAGGCTAGTCGCCTGCTCTTTTTTTATATGAAATATTTCAGGGTCCGTCGGCCGGCATTCGACCCCCTACGGAAATTTTTTTAACACTCTATAGTTACCATCAGGTTTTGGAGTGTAATAGAAGCACAACAGATTGATGGAAAGAGCAACCGCCGAACAAATACGGGTCTGGGCAGCACGGATCTCCGAATCCGACCAGAAGGCTTTTGATAGCCTCTTCCGTACATACTATCCACGGCTGGTTCGGTATTCCATTCGATATACAAACAGCAAGTCGGTCTCACGGGATATTGTACAGGATGCGTTCGTAATATTATGGGAAAAACGTAAAGAGATAGAACCGGAATTGGCGGTAGCCGGATTGCTCTATCGAATCGTTAGAAACCGTTCCCTGAATTATATACGAGACCACTCCGTGGAGGTATTGGGTATTGAACATCCGGATCGTTTGGAGCATGAAAGTCAAACCGATTTTACGGAGGAGAGCAACAGCCAGCTCCTTTTGAAGCAGCTTAAGAGCTGGATTCGCGAGTTGCCCGATCGTCAGCGGGAGGCTTTCCGACTTAGCCGTTTTGAAGGACTTGATCACGAGGAGATTGCTCTCGTAATGGATATTTCCGTCAACACCGTCAATAACCACATCGTGGCAGCTCTGAACAAACTGAAAACCCGATATGAAGACCACCACAAAGAGATTAACTAGTCCGAAACGTCATGGATAATCAACCAATCCGCGGGAAACTGGAGCGTATCCTCAGCCATTTTTCAGAAAATGATAAAGAGTGTATCATCGAGATTTGGGAAGCGACCTCGCAGTTCGCACCCACCCAAAATATGCTGAACGACCGGGAGCTGAATGCGGATCTGGCGGCGGTAAAAGAACGGATATCGCAGAGCGATAAGAAATCCCCCGCCGAACACATATCCTTTGGCCAGCGCTGGAGGTGGTATCTTGCAGCAGCCGTAGCCCTTTTGGTATTTGGGATGGGATTTTTCTTCAGCTCCCTCTCCATGACCGCCCCTTACGGTGAAATCAAAACGGTCGCCCTTGCCGACGGATCCACGGTGGTATTGAATAGCGGCAGCAGCATAAGCTACAGCCGGTTTTATCCGCTGTTCAGCAGAACGATTCAGCTTGACGGTGAGGCCTTTTTCTCGGTGAAGGAGGGAAATAAACCGTTTATCGTCCATTCGAACGATGCAGTTGTAAAAGTTACAGGCACCTCCTTTAATGTGCGTTCCTGGAGTGATCAGCCCGACCTTGGAATTCAGGTAGCGGTGGTGGAAGGGGAAGTACAGCTGTACCACGCGGAAAACTCCGACAAAGCGGTTACTGTTCAACCCGGGCAGATCAGCAGCCTTGAGCCGGGAGTCACGGTACCGGCCCCGCCCGATACGGCGACGGTGGAGCGCCTGATCGCCTGGCGTGAACATAAATTTTCGTTCAACAATCAGACGCTTCGGCATATCTTCCGGGAACTGGAGCGTAGATTCGATGTGCATATTCAAATTGAGGATGCCGATATTGCCGGGCAGTCACTCTCCGCCTATTACAGCTCGCCCACCGATGTTGAATCGATTCTTACTGATATTTGTCGGGTTAAAGGACTGCGCTACGCCAGAACCGCCGCCGGATACAAAATTTTTAGATAACTCCGGTGGAATACAAATATATATCCCCATGTACAGATCAAAACTGAAATCTAAACCCTGCCGACATTGATGAGAAATCGACCATGCATAGCCGGTTTAGCATTGGGGATGCTACTCGTCTGTTCCCCTGCGATGGTTGCTCAGGTAGGGCCGCCTGACCGTTACTCATTCGATTTCAAGGGAAAACCACTTGACGAGGCTCTCGAAGAGGTTGCCGGTGAAACCGCGATCGACCTGATCTACGATCCGATTCTTGTGCGCGATATCGTGATCTATAAACGAATCCGGAACAGAACGGTTCCTGAAATTCTCACTGAGATGCTTTCGGGCACATCACTCGACTTTCTGACCCTCTCGTCGGGCACCCATGTGATCGTCCGGGCTGTAAAAGACGCCCCTTCATTCGGATCCTATTTCGGCAAGGTGGTGGATGAACAAACCGGCGAACCGCTGCAGGGAGCCTCCGTCATACTTGCCGATGCCTCCGGTGGTACCAGCACCAACGCAAGCGGGTCATTCTCGATAAACCGCCTGATCTCCGGAAACTATACGATGATCTTCAGCTACGTGGGCTACGAACCTGTTCAAAAAACCATCAGGATCGAGCCCAATAAAAACCTTCGTGAAAAGATCGAACTGAAACCGAAGCCGGTCGAATTCACCCCGGTAATCGTATCCGGCCATCTGCCGAATATAAGCTACGCTCATAATAATGGGCAGTCGGTAAATCCGGAAACCACCTGGGAAACCAATGGACGCATGCAGGATGCTATTCGCAGTCTGAGTCTGTTTTCAGGCATCCAATTCGGATTGCCCCTGGCCGATCTACATCTGCAGGGTGGCCAGAAGGGGGAGCATCGAATTCTGCTCGACGGAGTGCCAATATACAATCCCCACAGTTTTGGGCAGCTCTACAGCGCATTCAGCCCGTTTGCAATTGGCAGGGTCAGGCTTCACAAAGCGGGTTACAAGGTGTCGGAAGGAAGCAAAATCTCGGGAATGGTTGATCTCAGCCATGATATCGAGGGCGTCCGAACATCCGGACTAACCGCCCATATGGATCCGTTAAGCTTCAATATGAGAGGAGATTACAGGTCGGTGGGAAGCGAGCAATCCTCATTTAAGCTGTTGGGCGCCGCCCGTTTCAATTATTGGGATTTTTACAGGGAACCTACCCTGAACAGGACGATCAGGGAATGGGAGAGCCTGGATCCGTTGGTCACCAGCTTGCTTCTGGATTCGGGAACCGACCCATCCGACTACCTGTCCAAACGGCATGACTCCGATGTCAGGTTTCATGATCTACACCTTGCCTCCGCATACAAGATCGACCGCGACCGCACCCTGAAAGCTTCGCTCTATGTAGGAGAAAATTTTATCAACACCAACAGGCTCAGCCAGTCGCCTACCGGTAGTACGCTGCCTCAGTATCTCTATGCGCTCGACCAGTACCGCTGGAACAACCTCATGGGCCAGATCACATTTGAACAACGGATATCGCCCCGGCTGGATCTGAGCTCCCAGGTAAGTCACAGCCGAAATCGTTTCCAACAGGATTATACGATCGGCACGGCCGACAATCTCGCCGGTATTCCTGGCAGCGGCAGCCAGATCGATGCCGTGCTGGCCCAATTTGAATCTGCGGAAGCCCAGAATCTGGTCCCGTCACAAAACAGTGACAACCTCATAAATCATACCATATTGCGCACAGACGGTTCCTACAGTTTCACCCCCCGTTTTAGCCTGGAGAGTGGAATTCAGTTTGATTTCGTGCGCTCACAGATCGATCTGGGCGACCTCTTTTATCTACCAACTATTTCCGATGAAAAATCCATCCTCGCCGGCTCCTATCTGGAGGGAAACTGGCAGCCCGGTAACTATCTAAACCTGGCCGTGGGCAGCCGAATTACCTTCCACTCCAACTCCGGGAAGGTCTATCCGGAACCCAGAGTCTCCTTGCAGTGGGACCATCCCCGGTCGGATCGCAGGTACTGGTCGGTACGACTGGCCGGGGGTCTGTATCGCCAGTTCATCAACCAGTTTGAGATCACCAATCCGGGTCCCACCTCGTTGGTCCCTTCCTTCTCGGTCTGGAGTCATGCAGGCGCATCCTCCATACCCAAAGCATGGCACGCCTCCGGTTCCCTGATCATGAAACCCGCTCTCCATACCACCCTGAACCTGGAGGGATACTTCAAATGGCAGCCGACTGCCTATATCGTATCCTATAGAAATCTCCTGGATGGAATCAGCCTGAACCGTTCCAGATTTGAAGCCTTCGGCGAGTCAACAAATATGCGGTCCTACGGCGCCGGCATTCGTATCCACCAGGATATACCGGAGCAAAATATCAAGCTGATGGCCGGCTATGACTACAACCGTGCGGTCATCGCATATTCATCCCAGTTTGGCCGCTCCATCCCCCCTCCCTGGAACGAGCCCCACCGGGTCCAGTTCCGCGTGCTTTGGAACCCTCTACCGGTGTTCAGCTCGGTGCTCAAATGGCAAAGCATCTACGGCAGGGCATGGGCGTTCAGGCAGGCCTATTACGATTATCTGTTCGTTACCGGCTCCGATTCCTTCTCCACTCCCGAACAGGATCGGCTCAGCCCTTTTCACCAGCTGGATCTCTCCCTTATCTACCGTCCAAAATTTGCTTTTGCCGATTTCGAAATGCGCTTGGATCTAATAAACCTGCTCGATCGCAGGAATACCATCGACTGGATGGTGGAACAGGCCGATACAGCCGGCGAACAGGTGCCGATCCGGAAACGAACCATGCCCGGCTTCAATCCGTCTATCAGTATCCAGGTTCGGCTCTAAAGATCCTGGTCAATTGTAGTACTCCTTTCTCCCTACCCAAAAATGTCAAATTTAGGGCTGTGCGGCTAGTTATCCGATACGGATGAAGTGTAATTGTAGTAGAGTTAAACGAAAACACTTTCCCCTTCGATGATCATGAAAACGATTAACATGTTATTCGGCTCGGTCCTCCTGATCCTCTTTTCCTACTTATTAATAGGATGTACCGATTCGTTAACCAATCCCATTGAAAATGCCGATATCAACTGGGAAACCGATGATACCATCGCACCGGCCGATGATCGGGGATTGACCCAGGAACAGCGCAAAAGCTACCGGATGGATGCGGAAAAACTCGCCGTCCGGTATATCAACGACAAAGACAGCACCGATACCGAAATACCGGACAACCTCATCGAGCTTTTCTACCACGGCTTGGTACATATTGCCAATTTTGAACAGCCGGCAGCCCGCACCGTGACCGAGGAACTGGATATACATGCCCGCAACCCCGTAAGCTCCCGCGAGATTCTGGTTTTTGCCGATTCCAACGCCACCTGGGTTGCGGCTTGGCGCGACAGTCTGACCCACACCGGCAATGACCAGATCGACCGGCTGACAGATCGGTTCAATCTTGAGCTGATCGCATTCAACGAGCTCAAGTTCGTGCTGCCGCAGGTGATGGCCACACTCGAATCCGATCGTGCGATCAACGGGTATGCTGTAGGCAGACTGTTTGAAGAACACGACGACATTGTAGGTTCACATCCCGACCAGTTTACCGACGGGAACGACATACGGGTACTCATTTTCGACGACTACCTGTTTTATACCTTTATCCACGGATCCGGAGACTGCCCTTCGGGATGCATCAATAAACAGCAATGGGATTTCAAGGTCTTCAAAGATGGTACAGTCGAGTTTGCCGGAGGCCGATGAAAATAAATCGATACCTGCCGATAGTTGTCACCTTACAAAAGAGTGTATTTACAACAGAACCTAAAAAAAGCCGGAATGAATGAAGATAAGACCGTTTCGGCCTTTCAATCTGTATCTGAATCAAACCTATCAAGAAAATGATGAGATTTGCTCGATCCCTACTGGTTGCCCTATTCATAGTATCATTTGCCGGTTGCGATATTCTCAATACCTCACACAACGCAACGGAGAACCGGGAACTGCCCCGCCCTTTGTCGGAGCAGGAGTTGAACATAGCGGAAGGATCCAACAATTTTTCATTTCAGCTCATGAAAACTCTCCGTGAAAAGGAGCAGGGAAAAAACTTTTTTGTCTCTCCGCTGAGTATTTCAACCGCATTCGGTATGGTACTCAACGGAGCCGAGGGAGACACCTTCGATCAGCTGCGGGAATTCTTCGGACATTCCGGGATGACCAGAAATCAGATCAATGAAGCCTATAAAGGGTTAATAGATCTGCTGATAAATCTCGACAGCGACGTGATCATGAAAATCGCCAATTCGAACTGGGTCCGACAGGGATTCGAGATCAATACCGATTTTCTGGATGACAACAGGGAATATTTCAATGCCGAGGTCCGTCAACTGGATTTCAGCGATCCGTCGGCTCCCGACGTCATCAACGGCTGGATCGAAGATAACACCGAAGGACTGATCAAGAAAATGATCAACCGGATCGATCCGGAAATGGTTTTGTATCTGATAAATGCCATCTATTTCAAGGGCGATTGGACCGTTCCGTTTGATCCTGACAAAACCCGGGAGGCCCCTTTCTTCACAGCCGACGGCGGCACGATCGAGGTTTCGATGATGGAAAACCGTGATAACTATCGGTATTACCGGGATGAAACATGGACCGCTGTAGATCTGTGGTACGGGCAGGCTGGATATTCATTCACGGCCCTGCTACCCACCGAAACTCCCGCTTCCGGGGATTCACTGCCTGATCTAACCGCAGAACAATTTTCAGCTGTCACCTCCAACCTGAATGAAAAAAAGCTGACCCTGCAGATGCCGCGTATTGAGATCGATTACAAGATCGATAAATTCAAACAGGAATTGATCAATATGGGCCTTGATCTGCCCTTTGACAGAGTTGACGCCAATCTGAGCCGCATCTCCAAATCTGTCAAAACCTATATATCCGAAGTTGGCCACCGCGCGGTTATCAAGCTGGATGAAAAGGGTACGGAAGCGGCTGCCGTAACCACCGTAGGCGTTGAAGCAATCAGCCTTAACCAGGTACGACTCGACCGGCCCTTCCTGTTTTTCATAAGGGAAAACAGCACGAACACCATACTCTTTATGGGATCCTACACGGGGGTATCAGATTAATAGCATTTCAGGTTATTACTCATTATTCATCAGGAAGGCTCATGATGGAACAGGTATCCCACCTGTTCCATTTTTTTTGCTCTTTCGACAGTGGGCGTTGCCCCGGGAATTTCACTCCTCGCCCATTCGATAGATTTTACTTTATATCATAATCTGTTATACTCTTTCAGGTTCGCCACTAATCCGATTAGATACAATCCGTGACGGCAAGAAAAATCATATTCCTGGTTTTGCTGGGGATCATTCAGTTGTGTGTGATCTGGCCGGTATACACATGGTTTTCAGGGATCCACCCGATGATACTGGGCCTGCCCCTTTCCTTCGCCTGGATCATCGCCATGCTACTGTCGGCATTTTTCCTGTTGCTCTGGTACTATCTCTCCGATCCGCAGCGTCGTCAATCTGAAGAAACCTGACCGCCGCATGCCGGGATGGGAAATCATATTGCTGATTTGCGGCTTGTACCTGCTGGTCTCCCTGGCGATGGGAATCATCCCCGGAATGAGAATATCCGACACCATCGCAGGCTATGTGGCGGGTGACCGGGCGATGAACCTGCTCATCCTCTATTTCGTCATGGGGGCTTCCATCTTCTCCTCCTTTGCCTTTCTCGGCGGGCCCGGATGGGCGTACTCCCGTGGAGCAGCTGCCTTCTATATTATCGCCTACGGAACAACCGGTATGATTCCACTCTATTTCTTCGGTCCCAAAGCCCACCGCCTCGGAGAGAAGTTCGGCTTTGTCACCCAGGCGGAATTGCTGGCCGACCGTTTTGATAGCCGTGCGCTTTCGGTGCTCCTGGCCCTGGTAAGCGTGAGCGTTTTCATCCCCTACCTCACACTACAGATGAAAGGCGCCGGATATATTCTCAGCACTATCAGCGACGGAGCTGTTCCGGAGTGGCTGGGGGCCGGAGTCGCCTACCTGGTGGTGTTGACCTATGTCTATTTCAGCGGAGTTATGGGAGTCGGATGGACCAACACCTTCCAGGGAATTTTCATGATGGGTGTTGCCTGGTTCCTGGGGTTATATCTTCCCTATAAGCTGTACGGCGGGGTTGGTGAGATGTTTATGCAGATTGCCCAGACCGATTTCAGGACCATGCTCGAAGCCCCGGGTCTGCAATCCAGCGGCGAACCCTGGAACTGGTGGGGATACAGCTCCGCGGTGATCATTTCAGCGGTCGGTTTCTCGATGTGGCCGCACCTCTTCATGCGGGCCTTTGCTGCCAAGAGCGACCGGACCATCAAGCTTACCATCGTGCTCTATCCAACCTTTCAACTGTTCCTCATACCGATTCTCATCATAGGCTTCAGCGGAGTTCTCGCCTATCCGGGCGTCGAACCCGCCGACACCATTCTGCCCTTCATGCTGACCACCACCGATCTGCCGGTAATCATTATCGGGCTGGTTTGCGCCGGTACCCTCGCCGCCTCGATGTCATCCGGTGATGCGATACTTCATTCAGCCGCATCAATCGGTATACGCGACGGCATAGCCCTGTTCCTTCCTGAGCACCTCAAAACCGACCGCCACGAACAAACCATGATTCGCTTCCTGGTCATCCTGATCAGCCTTATAGCCTACTATTTTGCGGTGATTTCCGATATCTCCATTGTCGCACTGCTGCTCGGATCGTATGGCGGAGTGGCACAAATTTTTCCACTGGTTTTCGCCATGTTCTACTGGCGTAGGGCCACCGGCATGGGAGCCCTGATTGGATTTATCGCCGGCATCGCCGGAACCGTGCTTTTCCTGCTTTTTCCCGACCTTCGACCGGTTCCTCTGCATGAAGGAGTTTACGGGCTGGCGCTGAATATCTTTTTCCTGGTAACCGTCAGCCTCTCCACTCCCCCACAGCCCCGTTACCGCGCCGACCGCTACATCAACGCCTGATGAACCAATCTCCCACCGGCGGCAAATAAAAAACCCGGCTCGAGGCCGGGTTGTAATTGTATGATCGGATTCCCTGTTCAGGAGCCCGCCTGGTCGTCGGGTGGAAGTATTACGGAATCGATGATGTGAACGACACCGTTAGACGCTTTCACATCCGCTTTGACCACCTTGGCGCCGTTAACCAGCACGTTGTCTCCAAGGTTGATGGTGATGTTGGAACCCTCCACGGTCTGGGGAGTCATACCGTCCTTCAGGTCGGTTGACATCACTTTGCCCGGAACCACATGGTAGGTCAGGATCTGTACCAGCTGATCCTTATTCTCCGGCTTCAACAGCGACTCAAGGGTGCCCTTCGGCAGCTTGTTGAATGCTGCATTGGTGGGTGCAAATACGGTAAAAGGACCTTCTCCCTGCAGGGTCTCCACCAGACCGGCTGCTTTGACAGCAGTTACCAGCGTGGAAAGATTGTCGGCAGATGAGGCAACCTTTACGATATTTTTGTGATGATCAGCATTGTTGGTTTCTGCGGGCGAAAAGGCCAGTACGACCAAACCCATCAGAAGCGTTGAGAAAAATGATGTTGCTCGTTTCATGTGAACCTCGTATTTTTTATTTGGTGTTAGGTTCATTTAGACGTTCTAAATGAACATTTGATCGGATATTTTGCGGAAATATCTGATGATGTAACCGGCCGGGGCTTTTTGCCCCGGCTTTTTTTTGAATTATTTTTCGACAGAAGTCCCATTTCGTACAGTTAAAAACTCCTCCGGACAGTGTGCCTACCCACAGCCATGAGATACATGACATATCTCAATTCGTGAAAAAACATTCTGTCAAATTCTATCGGCATAACTCAAACCACCCTATCCGTAGTTCCCGAAACCACAAAAATTGCCGGCGTCCGGATTTTTCCTCATTCAAAAGTTGGCTTTATCAATGCTCCAATACACAAGAGTACTATTCCTCGCGATTGGGCTTGATCGGTTCTTGGATCTTGATTCGATTGAATTATTACTACTCTTAGTACTCGTATTGAGGAATATATACCAGTCAAAACAGTGAACATCCGTTTTCGAACGAGGTTCAAGCCTTCCACGTTTGATAACAGGAATGTTTGGATGAACAGATACTTTAAGAGCGATGCAATAGAGCATGATGAAACACACACAGACCGACCCCGATTTACCAATTGTATATGAAGATGAACACATTCTGGTCATTGACAAGCCCCACAATGTACTCGCGCAAAGAGACCGTACCGGCGATCCGGATGCCCATACCCTTTGCAAACAGTACCTGAAGGAGAAAGATAGTGGATTGGAGTCGGTTTACCTTGGGTTGATAC
Source organism: Balneolaceae bacterium (assembly GCA_033722635.1). Taxonomy (GTDB): domain Bacteria; phylum Bacteroidota; class Rhodothermia; order Balneolales; family Balneolaceae; genus JAWVYR01. The sequence goes on from JAWVYR010000011.1 coordinate 20,353, forward strand.
ACCGCCTCGACCGACCGGCAGGTGGACTCATGATGTTCGCCAAAACCTCCCGGGCAGCCGACAAA
>JAWVYR010000012.1:0-19722 GCA_033722635.1 Balneolaceae bacterium
CACATTGCGGTGCCCCTCTTCCCGGTCCCTGTGGTAGGCACGGATCGCCATCAATCCGGCATACTCTCCCTGGGCGCCGGAGTTGGGCTGGAGCGAGACCGCATCCAGGCCGGTGATCTCTTTCAGCTGATTCGTGAGACGATCAAACAATCGCTGATATCCCTTAGCCTGTTCCTGTGGTGCAAAGGGGTGCAGCTTGGAAAATTCGGGCCAGGTCAGCGGAAGCATCTCAGTGGAGGCGTTCAGTTTCATGGTGCAGGATCCGAGCGGTATCATCGAATGGACCAGCGAGAGATCCCTGTTCTCCAGTTTTTTCAGGTAGCGCAGCATCTCGTGCTCGGAGTGGTATAGGTTGAAAACCGGGTGATCCATGTAGTTGGATCGGCGGGTCAGCTCCTCCGGAAAATCGACCGTCATATCACCGGTCGATTTCTTCCCGTCAAATTTGGAATCCTTGCCGGTCGCTTCGGCAAAGATCTGCAACACCGTCGCCACATCATCGATGTCCTTAACTTCATCAAAAGCGATTCCCACAGCCGGTTTATCGAAGTACCGAAAATTCACCTGTTGCTGTAAGGCCTGGTTTCTTATGGCATCCTGATCCGAACTATCCTTCAGCTCTACTTTCAGCGTATCAAAATAGAGGTCATGCTCAACGGTAAATCCCAGCTTTTCAAGTTCCTTGTGAGTGATTTTTGCCAGGCCGTGAATTCTGCGGGCAATGCGCTGCAGTCCACCGGGCCCGTGATAGGCGGCGTAGAACCCCGCGATGACCGCGAGTAGCACCTGGGCCGTACAGATGTTCGAAGTCGCCTTTTCACGCCGGATATGCTGTTCTCTGGTTTGCAGTGCCATCCTGTAGCTCGGGTTCCCCTCCCGATCCCTGGTGACACCGATGATGCGCCCGGGCAGCTGTCGTTTATAATCTTCTCCCGTTGCAAAATAGGCGGCATGCGGGCCGCCATATCCCATCGGCACACCGAAACGCTGGGTGGATCCGACGACGACATCGGCTCCCATCTCGCCGGGCGGCTTAAGCAAAGTGAGGCTGAGCAGGTCGGCGGCAACCACCACGGCGACCTCATGCTCATGCGCAGCGGTAATCAGGTCGGTATGATCTTCGATTCGCCCCTCCGTGTCGGGATATTGCAACAGCATGCCAAAGAGCTGAGGATCGGTCAGGTCAACCTCACGATGATCGCCGACGACCACCTCGATCCCCTGGGGCTCGGCCCGGCCTTTCACCACATCGATCGTCTGCGGGTGGCATTGTTCGGAGACGAAGAAATGCCCCGCCTTCTTCTGCCGTGATCTTCCGAGCGAGGAATAGATCATCGACATCGCTTCACCGGCGGCGGTCCCCTCATCCAGGAGTGAGGCGTTGGCCAATTCCATACCGGTGAGATCACATACCATCGTCTGAAAATTGATCAGTGCTTCGAGACGACCCTGCGATATTTCGGCCTGATAGGGCGTATAGGCCGTATACCAACCGGGATTCTCCAGCACATTTCGCTGAATCACATTGGGCAACAGGGTATCATGGTACCCCATCCCGATAAAGGATTGTGTAACAGTATTATCCTCTGCCAGCTTTCGAAACTCCTCCAGGAAGGAATATTCACTCATCGGTTCGTCCAGTTCCAACTCCTCCTCCAATTGGATGTCCGCTGGCACCACTTCATTCATCAATGCCTTCAGGGAGGGCGCTCCCACAACCGAGAGCATATCCTTTATCTGTTGAGAATCGGGACCAATGTGTCGCTGCCAGAAGCGTTCTTTGTCAAAATTGATCTTCATCAGATAGTCGTTCTTTAAGCGGGGTTAGTAAATGACAATTGCAGCTGAAATTTTTCATGAAACGGATTCAGCGGGCAAAAAAATTAACAATATTTCACCGCCCATGGTTCTCTTTCGAGATGGATTAATTACGGTTGTATCCGCGGCTTTCAAAGGTAAGGAATCTGACCGTAAAATAAACAGCAGCGACCGCTGTATAATGGCTCGGCAGCCGGGCAGCCACAGGCCCAACATTGTTCCTGGCAGTAATATCTTAACAAACGTTTCTCCGGATTTCGATGTTTACGGGCTTGAACAGGTTATATAATTTTCAGGGATGCTGGTGACACAGTTAATATGAAATATTTCCACAGATGATTGAATTTGCAGCGTTGAGAGATTGGTTTTATGCCCTCAACCCCATTGCACAGAGTCTCTACGGCGGGCTCTTTACCTGGGGATTGACGGCGCTGGGAGCCGGCCTCGTTTTCTTCACAAGGCAGGTCAATTATAAATTTCTCGATTCCATGCTGGGATTTGCCGCCGGGGTGATGATCGCGGCCAGCTTCTGGTCGCTGCTCGTTCCGGCGATCGACATGTCGTCCCAGCTCGGATATATCGAATGGATACCCGCGGCCATCGGATTTTTATGCGGCGGGATATTCCTGCGCATCTGCGACCATTACATCCCCCACCTGCACCCGTTCCTTCCGATGGACCAGGCCGAGGGGGTAAAAACATCCTGGCGAAGAGCCACTCTGCTGGTGCTGGCGATCACGCTGCACAATATCCCTGAGGGGCTCGCCGTGGGTGTACTGTTTGGCGCTGCAGCCAGCGGGGTGGATCCCACCGGCAGCGCCACCATTATCGGCGCTGTAACGCTGGCGATCGGAATCGGCATCCAGAACTTTCCTGAAGGCGTGGCGGTATCGATGCCGTTACGTAGGGAGGGCGTATCGGTCGGCAAAAGTTTCTGGTTCGGCCAGCTCTCCGGGGTCGTCGAACCGGTGGCAGCCGTTATAGGTGCCGCCGCCGTATTGATGGTACGGCCGATCCTTCCCTATGCACTGGCCTTTGCAGCAGGCGCCATGATCTATGTGGTGGTGGAAGAGCTTATCCCGGAGTCGCAGCACCGTGGCAATGCCGACATCGCCACGCTGGGTACGATGGTGGGATTCACCGTCATGATGATTCTGGACGTGGCCCTCGGGTAGTGCGATCCGATTAAAATATTCTTAATTAAAAATGTTTAAGAGAGGCGCGGCAACCTATTTGTTACTTTTTGTTAGTTCATCAATAAAATTCGGGGTCCATGAAAAAGACCAAAGAGGCGACAAAGAAAATATTGATTGTTGAAGATGATATGATCATCGCCATGGTACTGGAAAAGATGATTCATAATCTGGAACATTCCGTGGCGGGCAAAGTGATATCCGGCCGGGAAGCGATCGAGAAAGCCCATGAGGAATCTCCCGATCTCATACTGATGGATATTCAGCTCAACGACGAAATTGACGGCATATCGGTGATGCAGGAAATCCGCAAGCAATCCGATGTACCGGTTATCTACATCACCGGAAATTCCGATCGCTTTAACCGGATGAAAGCAAAGGAAACCGACTATATCGATTACCTGGTCAAACCGATTCAACTCAAGGAGCTGGAACAGTCGATCGACAAAGCATTTCTTTACTAAGAGACGAGTTTTTTAAAACGATCTCTGGTCTCAGATTCACTGCAACGCTGCATCGCGAAACCGGTAAATCTATGGAAGGCAGCCGGTACTTTCTCCCTTGTATGTCATTTATTTACAAAGGTTTATTATTCCTGGTGCAAATAGTTGGTACAAACATATTAGGTTGCTTTTACCAAACTTTACAGGGGAATACTTACCCTTAACCTTTCATTCCTTAGTAGTAGTTACATAATAAGTAAATCAAAAGGGGTAAATTTAGCTTGTGCAACCTTTTGACAGGGTGACTTAAAAGGAAAGGTTCACTAAGAATTATTTCCGACAAATAAAAAAGGCCACTAATTAAAGCGGCCTTGGATAGATAATTCAAGTTGAAAATTAGATTCTGATTATTAAAACTCCTGAAAAGGGTCTTCCAGCTCTTTAAACCAGACTAAATTACTGGTATCACTAATCCCGCTGCTATTTACGGCCTCCACAAAATAATAAACAACCGGATCATCCAATGAACCCGATGCCAATTCCACATTCAATGGATAGTTGGTATCTGTAAAATCGGTATTTGTAATTTCAAATACTTTACTTCCAATTGTCGTCAATTGCGACTGCCTATAAACCCGGTAAAAGTCTGCTCCCGACACATCATCCCATCTAATACGTGGCTTATCATTTTGTGTGCTACCGGATATAGTAGGTGTTCCGGGAGGACTCGTTGAACTGTATGGGATGGGATCAGAATCATTGTCAGGATCATTAGTGACAAAACCGTCTACGATAGGTTCTTGTCCATCTGCCAATAATAGACCCGCGATATGTGGTGCAGCAAATGAAGTTCCACAGATTAATCCAGAAACTCCACCACCAATGGTTAAAGAAACTAAATTATTTCCCGGACCACTGAACTCTATCGGAGGATCGGTTGGTCCGGAAAAATTAGACCCGAAATTGTATTGCAATCAAAACTGACAGCAAAACTGTCATCTTCTTTAAATGCTGATACAGTCCAAACATTGGCATGTTCAACTCTGGCTGGACTCACATTGTTCGCATCCTGTTTTTCGTTTCCAGCCGCAATAGAAACTCTGAAACCCATATTTGCAGCATTTAAAACAGCATCGTCAATTGTAGAGCTTATAGGACCACCCAAACTCATATTTATTACATCACTTGTAGATCCATTTGCAACTACGTGATCTACACCGCTACTTACCGATGTAGGGGATCCTTCACCGTTTTTATCTAAAACTTTAACAGAAACAACAATGGCATTGGCTGCTACACCAACGATATCAATAGTATTATTTTTTGCGGCAAGCAATCCAGCAACCTGGGTGCCATGTCCATTTAAATCATCTGCACTTTCTTCAGCTATAAACGAAGCACTGTTATTGGTATCTACATTTAGATCTTGATGGTCAAGATCTATTCCTGTATCTAATATCCATGCTGTTTTAAAACTACCGTCGAGAGGACCTCCAACCCTTGGTATTCCCCAAGGTGTGACCTGGTTGAAGTAAGTTGTAATCGCAGGTGGTGTTATTAAACTAACCGAATTAATTGCTTTAAATAGAAAGTCTTGTTCCACATAATCAACTGCTGGATTATTTTGTAGATTCTCGGCTTTATCTTTTTTCATCCTGGCTGTAAATCCACGAAGAGCATATTCAAAACGAGCAATTACAGAATCTTTGGGAATATTTACCTCCGCCAAAAAATTATCAGTGAAATTTCTCACTTCTTCAGCTTTTTGATCAGTTCGTATGTTCTGCCATTGCTCTTTAAATATCACAATATATTGACCTGGAATCGGCCTTTCTTGGCTAAGCGAATCAGACTCACTTTTAGTTAAAGTAATTATATTTTCATTCAGTTTCGAAGAATGATCATCAACTGAAATGCTATTCTCACATGAATAAATTAATGCGAGTGCAACTAACGCCACAAAGGCTACTGATATAGAATTGATGATTTTATTTCTCATAAATTCTCCCGTTAGTTTTTATTTTATCTCTCCCAATCTAAAACCTTAAAAAAAATAGTAGATAGGTATAAAAAAGAGCATCCGGATATTTATTTGTTACAAATATAATTCTGGAATCTCTTCATTTTAAACCGTAATATTTTTCAAAAGAGTATATGTCCTATTCAGAAAGAACCTTGTTCCGATTCCTTTTTGTATCCCTTAGCCTACTGGGTTTCCTCATTGCCTCCTGCGGGAGCGAACCGAGTATACCGGAAATAGATTTTAACGGTACATGGAAATTTATGGGGAAAGAAAGTTTATCGGTAAACCAAATTAAAATTTTTAATAAAGATTTATTACTAGCAACCGATCAAGGAATTTGGATTGAGAGTGAACGAGGGTTTCAGTCATTTGGCCTAAATGAAAAGGATGTTATCAGTTTTATAAAAATTGATGAAGAAATCTTTATGGCTGGTGTGCGATCAACCGATTTCGGAAATGGTGATACAACTATTTTTAAGTCAATTGATAATGGTCAGAATTGGAATCCTTTTCTTGGAAATTATGGTAATAACGGTGAGTGGACTTGGCTTGATGCCTTAGTTGTACATCCTGAAAACACTAAAATAATATTTGCCAGAGGTGGGATAAATGTTTCTAAAACTACGGATGGCGGAAATACTTGGAAAAGTGTGTTTAGTCAGTGGGATAAATTTGGTTCTGCTGCTTCAATGCTTACGATAGATCCAAATGAACCAAATATAATTTGGGCAGGTGGAGCGAATGCTATATTCAAACCTAATCTATTTTTAAGCAAGGATAACGGTCTTAGTTGGGAGATACTTAATGAAAAATTACAAATATTAGACTTTCAGTTCGAGGCCACCGTATTTGATATAGCCATCAAACCTGACGTTTCTACAAATGTACTACTGGGATTAAGTATTGGCATATTTCGTACCAGAGATTTAGGTAAAACATGGGAATCTATATTCAATAAAGCTTCAGTGCTAGCTCTAGAAAATAGTATTCGATCACCGTTCATTATCTACGGATCTGGAATACATTCTTCGGGAAAATTGTTTATCACAGCTACCCCGGATTTTGGTAATAGTTGGGAGATAATCGTTTTCAATGAGGGACCTGATAATATTCGGGTAAACGATATAGTCGTCGGAGAGATAAACGGAAAGGAGGTGCTTTTTTTAGGGACTAATAAAGGAATATACAGTTATACTTTTGAAGAATAAATAATGAAACTCTCAATTTATTGCAGGTTAGACGAGAAGCCTGCTCTCCGAGTACAACGAGGAAAAGAACTTCGAACCTCTTCGCGGTAGGAATCTCATCCATATAGAATTACCCTCATTCTGATATTCGGGGCAATGTCAATGATATTGAGTTTCCTCATCGGTCCGCGTAACGGGAACCTACCGCCGTTTGCTTTTACCATGGGCCGATCATCCGTTCCTGAATGCAGCTACACCAAAACTCGTTTATGCATTAGATTTCAATGCAAATAAAGGAGAAAGTCGATGAGCAACAAACTGAAAACGATACCGGCCCATCTGCTGGAGAAGTTTATCTCGGAGAAAGTAAGTGAATATATCGGTGAGGAGTGTGAGTGCGAAGTATCCAATCTCGACACCCCGAATATCGATTCGGAGGCCCACATTGCCCTGCACGATGAACGGGAGATGACATTTGACGTGAAGCTTTCCTATAAAGCAAGCTGAACCTGAAAACGGACGGTTCTTTTCGTACATTCCCCTATCTGTTAACCAGGAACGGGAGCGGTTATGGAAGCGAGTTTTTTGCTGGCAGCAATTTCGGGTCTGATCGGAGCGGCGGTCATGACCATATTCATCTACCTGTTTAAAGCGTTGGGATTGAGTCTGGATATCCCTTACCTGCTCGGAACGCGATTGACCGCCTCTGTGAGTAACAAGGGGAAAATCTACGCGACCGGATTGACGCTTCACCTGCTGTCCGGCGCCATATGGGGAATGCTTTATATTTTGTTTGCCATGGCGATGGCGGTAAAACCCGACTGGGCACTGGGTATCCTCTACGGAGTGGGGCATGGCATCTTTATCGGGGCGATGATCGGCATTCTTTCCGAATCACATCCGCAGATCGGCGAGGACAAACCTATCAGCGATCCCGGCATGTTCGGCCACCGGTGGGGCAAAGCAATTCCCTACATCCTGCTTCTACTGCATATCCTGTTCGGCACTGCCACCCTGCTGGCATACAACTGGCTGTTCCACCCGGAATTTATACCCAGCATCTAACTCTTCATGAGATGGCGGGCAGTGTCAGCAGCGGTTGTTCCACAATACGCTCATCAGTAAAGGAGCGTTCGGGTGAAACCCAGTCCCAATAGTAGATACCGAGTGGTTTGGAAAGATCCCAGATGGAAAAGGATCTGCCCTGCTGACCGGAAGCCACCTGGATGGTCAGTGTCACCAGGTTCAACCGCCGTTGAAACGGGGTGCTCTTTAACTCGACCGCCTGCACACGGTACCGTTTTATGATGGCCGTCACTTTGCTGAGCTTGCGGTACCGCATGATCAGTGTGTTCTCACCGCTGCCGACCGCTGCGGCTAGATACTGCCCATATCCCAGCAGAACCGCGATCGGCATGAAGAAGAGCGAATAAATGCCATATGGAATGAACGCCCAGATGGGTATCACTACCATGGAGGCTACTATCATCATTCGAAAAATATATCGCCGGAGCGAAACTCCCGGGACGGTGACCGATCCTACCTGCACATCAAATTCCGGGATGACCTTGCTCAGAAAGGAGGAGAGCTCTCTTTTTTTGATCAGGGGACAGAGGGTTGTGGCTTTGCCTCCCTCCTCATCATATCCGGCGCTTTCCAGTACCACGTTGGCATATCCGAGTGGCTGGCGAAGCAGTTCCTCCTTGATCTGTATGGCCTGGATCCTGTTGAAAGGTATAGTGAGCTGCTTCCGCTCAAACAGACCTTTCGATATCACCATCTCCTCGTTTCGTAGAACCACATTGAAGCCGGCGTACTTTATGAGGGTACCAAAAAATGTTAATAGCCATGAGACCAGAATGATTAGGATTATGGAATAGAAAACCATATTTCCGGAGTAAAAGGCCGGAAGTTCATTCTGAATGAAATGGATCATGCGCTCTTCCGATACCACCTGATCGATCTGGGTATACACGGTTCCCACAATCGAGAGGGCGATTCCGAAACTGCCGGAGGTAGACGCGGTGATCAGCAGATTTTTCAGGTCCAGCTGGTAGGCCACCTCCTCCGCCACCTCTTCATGGGCTTCGACATCCGCGGGCTTGCGCAAAAGCTTCTGCAACAACTCAGCCTCCCCGCGGGTGATGGCACTCAGCCTGGCCTGTTTCGAGCTGCTGCCTGCCGTCTTGACCTCAACACTCACCAGTCCAAACATTCGCTGAACGATGCCCGCAGATATGTCGATCACCTGTATCCGGTCGGCTGTCAGGTACAGCTTTTTCCGTACCAGGATGCCCTTTTGAACACGAAATTCGCCATCCACCACCTGATAGGTAAACCGCAGCCAGGTCAGCACTCCCCAGATCAGTAGTACAGCGATAGTGCCCAGCAGCCAGTACAGATTTACCAGGGATTGTTCGTCGGTACCGCTCCCCACGAACACGATGATGAGTATCGTAATAAAGTTATTGCGAACAATTTCAATAACATTGGTGATGGCAGCAACCGGATGTTGTCGGGATCGGTCAGACATCTTCCTTGGAGAGTCGGGCAAAATTGGATATTTGATTTCGTACCCGGTCGGCCGTTTCGCTGTCGAGCGCCGGTATCTCATGCGTGGTGGCAGCCGTGGAGATGGTCACATCGGCCAGGCCAAACTTCCTTAAAATCGGCCCTTGTCGCGTATCCACATGCTGAACGCGGTTAACAGGCACCAGTGTCCGGCGTATGATGAAGACGCCGTGCATCAGGTCGATTTCGTGTTGGTCGATCTGGTAGTGCCACCGCAACCAGCGTATTTTCGGAATCAGGCTGATCGAGAGTATCGAAAACACGAGTGCAAATGCCGCAACGGTGTAAATAATCCAGGAGGCCGGACCATTCCCCTCCAGGGAAATAAGCCAGAGTACAAATACCGGAATCCAAAATATGATCGATCGGAATAGCTCGGAAATGCGCCAGGCCTTGACAGCCCTTTGGGTTAATCTGTTCTCCGGTTCTGGCCTCATGATTTCTTAAATACAGATGACAAATGGGATTGATGTTCGGATCCGTTGTACTCTGTGGGATCGATTCAAAACTACACCAAAACGCTAAAATGTACTATTAAATACATTTAAACCGAAACAAGTTGTGGAATGACGCAGGATCGGCAGGTTTTCAGCGGCTATAATGGCTGAGACAAAAAAGGGTCCTGGAATAAAAAAAGCCACAAAACGATTTGTGGCTTTATATAAACTGGAAAGAGGTTATCAGGAACGGTTTTTTATATCTTGTATCTCGAGGCGAATTTCCTGAGCCAGTTTTTTGAGATTCTGAAGGCCTTTGCGTGCGCGTGTACCCGCAGCCTTGTTTCCTTTCTCATAGAATTTTTTCATATCCTCTTCTATACCTTCGATTGCCTGTTTTACATCTTCAAATCTGCTCATCGGTCGCACCTTAATTTTAAATTAGTATTGAAATATTTTCAGCAATGGAAATTTTTTTCCATCCCGTTATTCAGCAACTACTGAATTAAAGTCCGCGCAATTTAGCACTTTAAAACAGAAAAACATTATTTTTTTTGAGCCGCACCTTCGCAATGGCTACTAAAGCTTCATTCGGGTATGTCGGGCGTATGGGATTTGGCTTCAGGAACCGACCACATAATCCAGAATCCGATGATGAAGAGCAGTACGATAACACTCATTCCGATCCGCTGGCTGTCGGCGATAAAGGTCAGCCATCCTACCAGCAGCGGACCGAGGAAGGCAGTAACCTTGCCGGAAAGAGCGAACAGGCCGAACATCTCATTACGGTATTCCTCCGGTGCGATATGGGCCATATAGGTGCGGCTGGCAGCCTGCACCGGGCCTACGAACACACCCAGCAACAATCCGAATACCCAGAACCATAACGAGGTGGTGACCAGCAGCACAAGGGTGGTACTTACCACCAGTGCCCCCAATGATATCAGTATGGTTTTTTTACTTCCCAGCTTATCATCGATCCAGGCAAATATGGCCGCACCGATGCCGGCGGTGATGTTGAGCCCCATGCCGAAAATCAACACATCCGATTCATTCATGTCAAAGGTACCGGCCGCATAGATACCTCCGAAGGCAAACACCGTGGCCAGGGCATCGATGAAGATCATCCGGGCAATAAGGAAGCGGACAATATGTTTGAACTGGCGCACATGGCGCAGTGAAGTTTTGAGCTGTTTCCATCCCTTCTGTATCGCATCCCGTATCCCCACATCGACTTTGACCACATCGGGAGTATAGAGAAACAGCGGCAGGGAAAATATCAGGTACCAAAGGGCCACCAGGACAAATGTTGCCCGTACATGTTCGGCCGAGCCTTTGTCGAGGCCAAAAGGCGGGGTATCGGTTTGAATAAACACCACCAACGCCACCGCCAGGCAGGCCAGCCCGCCGGCATATCCCAACCCCCAGGCCCAGCCCGACCAGCGCCCCATCCGTTTCTTGGAAGCCAGGGAGGGCAGCATTGCGTTGTAGAAGATGATGGCTGATTCCGAGCCTATGGTACCGGTGAAGATCAGGAGAAGTGCCAGTACCAGGTATTCATTGGAAGGCGCGACGAACCACAGTAAACCGGTCGAGATAACACAGAGCAACGTGAAGAAAGCGATCCAGGGTTTGCGTTGTCCCTTCTGGTCGGCGATCGCGCCGAGGATGGGGCCGGTCAGCGCAATGAGCAGTCCTGCAGCACTGATCGTGTTGCCCCACTGCACACTTCCGATAGTTTCATTTTCGGCTACCGATCGGATGAAATAGGTGGCGAAAACAAACGTCTGAATGACAGCGAAAAAAGAGCTGTTGGCCCAGTCGTAGAGGGCCCAGGACCAGAGGGCCCTCTTTGACGCCGATTCATTGCCGGTCAAACGCATAATATGAATTTACCGATCGATAATTGACACCTATAATGAATTGAAATTTCCTTATTTGCAACTACGTTTTAAAGGTAGTCAGCTCTTTTGTACTTTACGTAGAAGATTCACATCAACCGACCATGAAAGAAGAGAACTATATTTACATATACGATACCGACCGACACAAAGTGATCATCATTGACGGTGAGACCGGCGAAGAGATTGAAGAAAAAGATGACCGGGTCACGTCGGTCCTCAATTATCTGAGGGAACAGGAAGCCGACGACAAACTGCGCAAATTTTCCATCTGGTGTGCTCATCAGTGCAACAACGAATTCAAGCCTCTTCAAACCAAGATGGTGGAACTTGCCGAATCGGTGATCCAGGGTAAAAAAACCCGGGAAGACCTGAAAAAACTCTATGAGGAAACCGAAGGCCAGGCGGTTGCAACCGACACCGTGGGACTCAGGCAGGGTTCGATCAATGCACCCGCCTTCCTGGCAACCCGCGAATGTATCAATCCGGATCCCTTTGAGGGAGCACTGCAGGCTGCCCGCTTTCATCGTCTTTGGGCCGACCTGAAAGACCGGGAAGAGGATGAAGAAAAGGACAACCAAAAAGTTCTGAAAGAGATCGAGATCGATGCCGCTGAAGATGCGGTACAACAAACCGAACAGCAACAGATCGACTATCTACTGGACCTGATCGGGGTTAAACCCTAGCAAACAGGATAGCTTATACCCTCCGATTCCGCCAAAAGCAAATGAAACCGCCTTCCCCCGTATGTCGCCACTTCATATCCCGGTTTGCCACCGATACCCGGTATGGGGCAGCAGAAGCCTATTATAATCTCCTAATTCGGCTATTCAGCGGACTCTCCAGGGATATTAATCCCCCGTCCAGAGGCTATAGAGCCCACTAATTGCTACATACATGCTATCTATCCATTTAGAGACAGCGTGCTTTGTTTGAGATACATTCTATACCTATATTGCCATTATCCATATTTGTATATAATCCACGATGCTTTATAACAGCGGAAACATATTATTTATATCCAATGAGGAGCGCGACCTCAACCGGTTCCGCATGGGATTCGTCGAGCATTACAATGTGTTCACGGCATCCAAACTGGACGAGGCGGTCAAGCACCTGCGGGAATACGACATTCACGTGGTACTGGTGAAGCAGCAGATGCCCGAGATGACCGGCCTGCAGTTTTGCGAGAGCATCGCTCAAAAATATCCGGAAGTGATCAAGATCATCCTCAATGACACCAAGGATAAAGCATCCCTGGAACGGGCCGCCCTGACCAACCTGATCTATCGGTTTGTCCAGGCTCCTTTCCAGAATACCGATCTAAAAATGACGATCGACGGAGCGATCCGTTTGAGCGAAGCCCACTATAAAAACAAAAAGCTGGAGCAGGAACTGGAGCAATACAGGAAGGACCGGGACAAAATCATGAATCTCTTCAAACGATATGTACCCGGAGAAGTGATCAATCAATCCCTGCATTCCAAAGCCGGTCAGTCGGTAAGTCCGGGTGAATCCAGAGTCGTGTCGGTGCTTTTCGCTGACATCCGAGGGTTTTCCAACTTCACCTCCCAGCTGCGGCCCGAGCAGATTGTCGAATTCCTCAATGATTACTGGGAGATTATTACCGAGTGCATCCAACAGAACAAGGGATCGGTCAACAAATATATGGGCGATGGATTGCTGGCTGTTTTCGGTGCCCCGATCTCTGACCTTAACAACCATGAAAACGCTGTGACCGCCGCTCTTGAAATGGTCCATTCACTCAAGGATATCAATGCCATGTATTCCGAGGTGGTCGGCACCGAGGTCAAGATCGGTATCGGCATCAACAGCGGCGAGGTGATCGTGGGCAACGTAGGCACCGACAACTTCATGGAATACACAGTTATCGGCGACACGGTAAATATCGCCTCGCGGCTGGAGTCGATCAGCAAAAACAAACCCAACTCCATCATCATCAGCGAACAGACCTACAAACTGGTTAAAGACAAATTTGAAACCACCAGCCTCCAGGAAGCTCCGATAAGCGGCCGGGACGAAACCCTTACCTTCTGTGAAGTGCTGGGCAGAAAACCGGGCAACATCCACCGGATCCAATCCTACCGCGGATAGTATATCATTCCTTCTTTTCTTTACCGTAGTTCACCGGCATCCCCCCATTGAACGATTGCGGTATAAAAGCAATTTATTTTTTTGCAGTTGAACTGAACAAGAACAGATCTGTTTACCGGAAATACGCTGGATAACGGATTGTCAGGAATTCGATTTTTTATTATTTAGGATTCAAATTCAAACTTTCAACATTTCGGGGTACGGGTTATGGAATCACTAAAAATCGGCTTTATCGGATCCGGATTTATCGCACATTTCATGGCCGAGGCTATGAAACAGGTGCGCAATCTTGAACTCTCCGCAGTGTACAACCGGGGGGGCGCTGAGGATCTGGCAAACTTTGCCCACAAAAACAACCTGGGTGAATGCAATATTTACGATTCCATAGCGGAGTTGTGCAACAACTGCGATGCCGTCGCCATCCTGGCTCCCAACTTTGTCCGGGTGGAGCTGGTGGAAGAGGTGGTGGAAGCAGCCAAATCTGGAGCTCCGCTGAAAGGCATAATCTGCGAAAAGCCGTTGGGCCGCACTGTGGAAGAAGCACAAAAGCTGGTGGAGCTGGCCGACTCGGCCGATCTGCTCACCGCCTATTTCGAAAACCAGATTCATATGAAGGCGATAAACAACGCCCTGGATCAGCTTCGTCCCCAGCAGGAGGCGATGGGAAGCTTTACGTTGGCCCGCAGCAACGAGGAGCACGCCGGACCCCACAGCGGATGGTTTTGGGATCCCACCAAGCAAGGCGGCGGCGTGCTGTCGGATATGGGCTGTCACAGCATAGCGGTATCCCGTCACATCCTCACCCCTCCCGGCAAGGATCCGGGATTCCTGCAGCCGGTTTCCGTTCAAGCCGATACCTCGCTGCTCAAGTGGGGTCAGCCCAGATATCGCAAACAACTGAAGGAAAAATATGGGGTGGATTATGCCGAAACCCCGGCCGAGGACTTCTGCACCGGCATTGTGACCTTCAAAAATCCGGAAACCGGGCAGATCGTCAAGGGACAGTTCACCGATTCATGGATGTACGACAAACAGGGACTGCGTCTGGCGATGGACGGTCTTGGACCGGGTTATGCGATGGAGGTGAATACCCTGCAGTCACCGCTGGAGATTTTCATCGGGGATGAGGCGGCCGCTGCGGTAGCCGACGCCGAAACGGCCCTGGAGAAATCAACCGCATCGAGGGGCCTGCTGGCGGTCCAGCCTAACGAAGCCGACCTATACGGGTATGTGGGCGAGTTGCAGGATATGGCCGATTCCTTCCTGAAGGGCGAGGATGCCCTGCTAGACTGGGACTACGGACTCGAAACCACCAAGATGGTACAGGCCGCCTATATGGCCGCGGAACGCAAAACCACCATCGACCTCACCAGCGAGAAGGTACAGAAAGACCTCGAGCGGTATAAATCCCTGATCTTCCAAGGCAAGGGAGCGCAAGTGCTATTTGACTGACAACACTACCGGTTTCATCAACTTCGTATTTCCCGAAGACTGCCGCACTTCCCGCACAGGGCCGTGTCTGTGATCTACCTAAGATGTGAAGATCAGGCCGGCACACTAACTCATCTCCTTCCAAACATCCTCCGGAGCATAGTCCGGGGTGGCACCATCTTTTCGGGCTACCAGGGACCCGGTAGCATTAGCCGTCTCCAGCAGTTCCCGGCCTTCCTTCTCCTTAATGATTCCATGTAACAATGCGGCCAGGAAGGCATCGCCCGCTCCAACTACATCCTTGGCTACGACGGGATATCCCCCATGTGTAATCCATTCACCATTGTAGTACAACATCGATCCCTCAGCCCCACGGGTTACACAGATATGTGAACAGCCGAACCGATCTGCCAGCTGCCCTACCGCATCACGGGGACTGTCCCGAAGGGAGTACCATGCTGTCAACCGGTTTAACTCCTCCTCATTCATCTTGACGATGTCGGCCACCTGGAGTGATTCGTGTATCCTGTCCCTGTCGACAAAGGGTTCGCGCAGATTCATATCGAAAATCAGCCGCCGGCTGCGATCCCACAGCTTTTGTATCGTCTCCCTGCTGGTCGAATTCCGCTGGGCCAGGGATCCGAACACCATCCCCCAGGCTTTCCCGGCTGTTTTTTCCAGGTCGGGAATCAGTTCAATAGAATCCCACGCTGCCGGTTTTACAATATCGTACTGTGGATCTCCGGTTTCACTTAACTCAACCTTGACAAAGCCGGTTTCATGTTCCGCATCGATCTGGATCAGGTCCGTCGGGATGCCCAGGTTCTTGATCCGCCGGACCGCCTCGTTCCCCAGTCTGTCATCACCCACCCGGCTGGCTATTAGGGCATCCATATCGAAACGGCTGAGGTGATAACATACATTGAGCGGTGCACCGCCAAGATAGAGCCCCGACGGGAGCGCATCCCAAAGCACCTCGCCAACACATAAGATTTTTTTTCCTCCGTCCATCACTCAATAACTTCTGATCATTTATCCGCTCCTTATCAAAATAATGCCGTTACACTATTCCCAGGAACCCTCTACGTCCGCATCGTCGGGCAGCAACTCTTTTTCCAGCTCCTCCAGCGACCGGTTCTTTGTCTCGGGCATCACCAGCCACACGAAGAGCAGCTGCAGCACCATCATGAAGGCAAAAAATGCGAATATCTCGCCGCCCGAAAAAGCGCTCAGAACCGCTGGTGTCACCAGTGTGATCAGGGCTGCAAACACCCAGTGAGTGCCGGATCCCAGCGACATCCCGTAATCCCTCACCACATTGGGGAAGATTTCCGAGATGAACACCCAGATGACCGCACCCTGACCGATCGCGTGGGAGGCGATGAAACCGCACACGAAGGCGACCACGATACCTCCTTCCGCGCCGGTGAAAAATGCCCAGGAGACACCGGTGAGTGAAAGAATATACCCGAACGAGCCGTAATACATCAGCTGTTTCCTTCCGGCCTTGTCGATCAGGTACATACCGAGCAAGGTGAAGAGAAGGTTCACGATCCCCAGGGGTACCGAGGCGCCGAGCACGTCGGCGGCAGCGATGCCGGCCGACTCAAAGATCCTGGGAGCGTAGTAGAGCACGAAGTTGATGCCTGAAAGCTGGTTGAAAAATGCCAGCAGGAAGGCCAGCATGATCGGGTAGATATATTTGCGCGAGAAAAAACGCGCCGCGGATGCGGTGGCTACCGAATCCTTGATCGCCCGGAGCAGTTCATCAGCATTCTCCGTGGGATTCAGCTGTTTCAGAAGTTTTTTCGCACCTTCGTCGTCTTTTTTCTTAACCGCCAGCCAGCGGGGGCTGTTGGGCACGCCGATCACAAAGATCGAATAGATAGCGGCCGGCAGAGCTTCAATCCCGAGCATCCAGCGCCAGGCATGTTCCCCCAGCATCTCGCCGATTAGATAGTTGGAAATAAAGGCAACCAATATACCGAATACGATATTGAACTGGTATAGCGCCACCAGGCGTCCCCGGTTGCCGGCGGGTGTAATCTCCGAGATGTAGATCGGGGCGGCAACCGAGGAAGCACCTACCCCGAGGCCACCGATAAACCGGGAGACGGAAAAGAAGTAGGGGCCGGGAGCCAGCCCGGAACCCAGTGCAGAGAGCAGGTACAGGATACCGATCCAAAAAAGGGTCTTTTTACGGCCGAATTTGTCGCACGGTATTCCTCCGAAGAGCGCACCAATCACGGTCCCCCACAAAGCCATCGACATGATAAAGGTACCGTGAAACAGGTCGCTGGTATCCCACAGCTGCTGTATGGGGCGGTCGGCGCCGGAAATGACGATCGTATCAAAACCAAACAGAAACCCGGCAAGGGAGGCGACAATGGCCGAGAGAAGGATCGATTTGGTCTTGACCATAGGTCTTTATAGAGAATTTGCAGTTTCAGGCGTTCACCAGGCGGATTCGAGTTTCCAAAGATCCATGCTGATCACGCGTGCCTCCCCTCCTTCTGAAAACAGCTCCAACTGCCGGCTGGAGGGGGAGGGGAAAATCCGGTCGGTTATAGCGACCTCACCCCGGTTTCCGAACACCTCAACCGACGACCAATCTACAAAAATATGTAGACGTATGCGATCGTTCACAGCCTGCATAGGCGCTCGCTCGATACTGGCGAATGTGGAATCAAAGGCCACGTTTCCCGATTTGGTACGGTCCAGGTATAGCTGTCTACTCATTACATCGTACCCGATGACCGTCTGCTCATCGTTTCCTTTCCTGACTTTGAAACCGAACCTATCCGAACCGCCCATTTCCCATTCAGCGATAATTTCATATGCTTTCCCATTGAACTCCGGCAGTTTGCGACCGGCGGGTGAAATTACCCTATCCTCATAGGAGTGGTGTTCTCCCCTCAATCGCTTCAGCTCCTGCACCGGATTTTGCACAAGCCGGATCCCCTCTTCGGTGGAGATCAGACCCACCTCACGGGGTATCGTCATCGCGCCTCTCCAGGGATCGGTCGGAATCGACTCGGCATACTTCCAGTTATTCATCCAGCCGATCCAGATCCGCCGCTCGTCGGACTCCGGCATATTGTTGAAGGATTGCACCGCGTAGAAATCCGCTCCGTGATCCACCCATAAGGTTTTCCCCCTGGTATCGGGATCCTGGTAAAATCGCTCCCCGTCGAAATGACCGATGAAATATTGCGCGCCGGAACCGCCTGCAGGACCACCCGGATTTACATCCACCTGGAGAATCCAGCGCTGAACAGATCGATCGCCATCGACCGGCAGCCTGAACAGTTCCGGGCATTCCCAAAGCCTCTCAGCCGATCCGGCAGGCCCGAAGTCACTGAGTGGATCCCAGTTTTTCAGATCGTCGGAGCCATAAAAACGGATAGCCGGCCGCGTGGCCAAGGCCACCGCCATAATCCATCTGTTGGTCTCCCTGTGCCAAAACACTTTCGGATCCCTGAAATCGGACAACCGTTCGTCGATCACCGGATTGCCATCGTACTTGGTCCATTGGCGCCCGCGGTCGAGACTGTAGGCGATGCGCTGATCCTGGCGCACCCTACGCTCAGAAAGGCGTCGATGCCCGGTATAGACGGCCACCATCGGAGTAGCCGCCGGCTTTCCGAAGCCGCTGCTGTTCAGCCGGTCGATCACTGCGCTGCCCGAGAAAATCATGATGCCGTTATCCTCCTCAAGAGCTACCGGCAGGTGCTGCCAGTGGACCAGATCGGTGCTCACCGCATGTCCCCAGCTCATATGGCCCCATCGTATACCATAAGGATTGTATTGATAAAACAGGTGATATTCCCCGTTGAAATAGACCATTCCGTTGGGGTCATTCATCCAGTTTTGCGGAGGGGTGAAGTGGTATTGCGGACGGTAGCGCTCCTGGTAATGAGAAGAGGTATCCGGATCCACCGCTGGTTCAGAAGTGAGCCAGAACAGGGAAACAAAACCGATCAGCGGAAGCCACAGCACCGATCTCAGGCCATTCATAGCATACCCGTATTGATTGAGATTGATCTCAATCTTACAGATTGTAAAGCAATAATGCTAAATGAATTGAATCGGACTGTCTATCCCGAAAAGAGCATGGTTGCCAGAAGCTCCCCCGGATCAGAAGTCACAGACTTCGGGTATAGCGCCCCATCAACTGGGTCTCCTCCAGGATACGCCCGTCTATGGCATCCATCAGCTCCGCCTTGGTCGCTCCCGGCTCCAGATCGAGCTCACTGTTGAGTGCATAGAGACGGAAGAAATACCGGTGGGTTCCTCCGGGCGGGCAGGGTCCTCCGTACCCGATGTTTCCAAAGTCGTTTTTGCCCTGAAGAGCCCTGTTGTCGAGTTTTTTATCGGTCGGCACCTGTTCCCCGAGTTCAGAAACGTTGGCCGGCAAATTATAGATCACCCAGTGTACCCAGGTCTGCCCAGGTGCGTCCGGGTCATCCGACACCAGCGCATAGCTGACCGTTCCTTCAGGTGCGCCATTCCAGCTCAGAGGAGGCGATATATCCTCTCCGTCGCAGGTGTACTTTTCAGGAATAGCGTCGCCCTCGTTAAATGCCGTACTGCCTATACTAAA
>JAWVYR010000013.1:0-19719 GCA_033722635.1 Balneolaceae bacterium
GATGGGTATCCATACCGGGTTTTTCCCTTAGACCGCAATCCCTTCAACAACGCCGTGCCCGCCTACTTTTATCCCTCGATCGGAGGCTATACCGGAGCCAAGCTCAGCTACTACCAGGATATGATCGATGAGCTGTTGTTTACCGGGCCATCGGGACTGAATGTGACCATACTCGACATGCTCAACGTCAAATACATTACGGCCGGCCGGGAGCTGCCGTTTGACCAGTTCACCGAAGTTTACCAGGGCGATAACCGCCGGGTTTTTGAAAATACGCAGGTGCTTCCCAAAGCGTTCTTCGTAGACTCCGTCGCTAACGCCGGATCAGCGCAGGAGGCGATACGGATGATGCATCCCGATAACCGGTTTGATCCCTCCAAATATGCGGTGGTGGAATCAGCAGACCCGATTGAAACGAGTAACGACCCTGCCTCTTCAACGGTTGTAACCCGATATGATAATCGTCACATCTACCTTGAGGTAAACCGTTCTGAGCCCGGCTTCATGGTACTGAGTGAAATCTGGTATCCCGAAGGATGGCGCGCTTACATCGACGGCAGCGAAACTCCGATCTACAAAACTAACTATATACTGAGGGGCATCGAAGTCCCGGCCGGGGCCCATACCATTCAGTTCAGGTTCAATCCCCGCAGCTATACCGTGGGAGCAAAGGTCGCCTGGGCGGGCAACATCATCCAGTGGTTGTTGGGGATGGTTCTGCTGGCTGGGTTCATCTGGCGAAAATGGAATCCACCTCCCGAAGATGAATCGTAAGATTCTTATTATCACCTATTATTGGCCTCCGAGCGGGGGTTCGGGCGTGCAGCGGTGGGTGAAGTTTGTGAAATACTTGCCGGAACAGGGATGGGAACCGATAGTCTATACGCCGGAAAATCCTGAAACGCCCGCCACGGATCACAGCCTGGTAGAGGATATTCCCGACCACCTTACCGTGTTAAAAAAATCGATATGGGAACCCTATTCGATCTACAAAAAAATTACGGGCAAGGAACGTGTGGGCACCGGTTTTATGAATGAGAAAAATACTCCCGGTTTTTTGGAAGCGTTCTTCCGCTGGATTCGGGGGAATCTGTTCATACCCGACGCCAGGAAATACTGGATCAAACCCTCCGTGCGCTATCTCAAGGAATATCTGGACACGCATCCTGTGGATATACTGGTATCCTCGGGGCCTCCCCACAGTATGCATATGATCGGACTCGGTATAAATAAACAAACGGATATCCCCTGGCTGGCTGATTTCAGGGATCCCTGGACCAACATCGACTTCTATGAAGATCTCCATCTATCGGCCTGGGCCGACCGAAAACACAAGAAATTAGAAAAAGAGGTTTTAAGAACTGCCGACCGGGTTACGGCTGTGAGTCCGACTATGTGTAAAGAGCTGGAAGAGATTGGAGAACGAAGTGTACAATTGATAACAAACGGATTCGATAGTGAGGATTATTCGGATTCAAATACCGAACTGGACGATCGATTCACCATCTCCCATATAGGTACGATGGTAAAGTCGAGAAATCCAGAGAATCTTTGGCGGATTTTGGCGGAGATGACTGACCGGAACTCCTCATTCAGTGAAGATCTTGTCATCAAACTGATCGGTAAGGTTGATATTTCCGTCATTGAAACGATCGAGAAATATGGATTGACCCCACACCTGCAAAAGATCGATTATATGCCTCATAAGAAAGTGATCCGGGAACAACAGCGGTCACGTGTGTTGCTGCTCGTCTTGAATGATACGCCCAACGCCAGGCTGCTGTTGCCCGGCAAGCTTTTTGAATACCTGGCCGCTCAACGTCCTATATTATGTATCGGTCCGAAAGATGGAGATGTCGGTGAAATTCTGAACAGGACAAAATCCGGATATCTGGTTGATTACGATGAGACGGATAAGCTGGAAGAACTTATTGTTAGGTTATACCGGGATTACGAGAACGATCGAGACCGTATCGACCCGGAGAACATCGAACAGTTTTCACGAAGAATGCTCACCCGTGAGTTGGTATCTTTGTTAAATAGCATGACCAGATGAAAGAAGTCATCACCATCGTCGGGGCCCGGCCTCAGTTTATCAAGGCGTCGGTAGTCTCCCGCGCATTAAATGACAGGGGGATCGGGGAAACCATTATTCATACAGGCCAGCACTACGATGAGGCTATGAGCTCAATCTTCTGGAAAGAGTTGAATATTCCCGCTCCCTCTGTAAACCTTGATGTCGGCTCAGCTTCCCACGGTGAGCAGACAGGAAAAATTTTGATGAAGCTGGAGGATTTCCTCAACGATCGGCCAGCTCTCCCGGATGGTCTTATCGTATACGGCGATACCAACTCGACATTGGCCGGTACGCTTGCGGCCTCAAAACTGCATATACCTGTCGTTCATGTGGAATCCGGGCTGCGCAGTTATAATCGGAAGATGCCCGAAGAGATCAACCGCGTGGTTACCGACCATATCGCCACCATCCTGTTTTGTTCATCGAATGTGTCTGTTGAAAATTTAAAGAAAGAGGGCATTACGCAGGGGGTGTATGAAGTGGGGGATGTAATGTTCGATGCCCTCCTGACCTTTTCGGAAATCGCTGAACAAAGATATGAATTGAATGAGATTATCCCGTTTGCTGCCGGGGAGTATTATCTTTCAACTGTTCACCGCCCTTCCAATACCGATGTGGATGAACATCTGACCAATATTCTGGAAGCATTTAATTCGCTGGATAAGCCGGTGGTCTGGCCGATCCATCCCCGTCTGGACCATAAAATCTCTACGACCGATATCCCGGATAATATTTTTGCCATGGAACCGGTATCCTATTTCCAAATGCTGATCCTGCTCAACAATTGCCGCCGAGTCTTAACCGATTCCGGAGGACTTCAGAAGGAAGCGTACTGGATGCAGAAACCGTGTATCACGCTTCGAAAAGAGACGGAATGGGTGGAAACTCTTGAGGGGAATTGGAATATTCTCACCGGCCCCGATCGCAATAAAATAACGGAAGCGGCAAATCTCGACCCCACAACAGAATGGAAACCGTTGTATGGAGATGGGAATGCCAGCGGAAAAATATCCGATATTATTGCGGATTATTGACAGCGACAAGCCTGAAAACTCATTCGGTTCAGATATGATCATCATCGACCGCCACTTGAATGAAGAGGAAAAAAAGTCTTTGGACAGCTCCCATCCGGTCGTTGATTTGACTGGTCAAGCCGAAGATCCAGGTGATAATTCGTTTCAAAAAGAGATTTTCAATTGGATCGATCAAATTGCCGAGCATACCTTTAACGGTGAAACGCCATTCGAGTATTTTACCCTGCTGGGCAGCAGCTATTGGCTTCACGTCAGGGGTCGGCTATTCCGGGCCTTGTACAGCGATGGGCGGCAGCTGGACAAACTGCCGGACTTGTCGATCCTGGGAAAGGCCCGGATCATATATTGCTATGAGAACCAGAAACCGTTCTGGAAGCGCTGGGCACCGCAGGCTAATCTGGTCAGCAGCAGTACCGACCAGCATGAATCCGCAGATGGAGATATAGATGTTGGAACCTTGATTCGCCGCATCTGGTTCACGCTGAATCACCTTTCGGATATCAATCAAACCACTGTAGGTCAGGGTTGGGAATGCATCTGTTTCTCTCCCATGACCAATACCGTCTTGCGCAACGGCCGGCTCGTTGATAAACAACTAGATTCCCTTTTGATGAAAAAACGCCGGCATTGGCTGCGGCTGGAGTACCAGCATCTTCCGATATACCGGCCCGCCGACACCGAACCCGGATTCTTCAAGCACGATCGGAATCATCCGACCCTGATGAGTGATCCCCTGCTGGCGGCCTATTTGATACATCATCCCAAAACTGTAAATCAGATGATAAAGGGATACCGCTCCTTGCGAAAATTCCGGGAACCTCTGACTCACAGTTATTCTTTCAGTTTCCAAAACGATCGCTGGCAAAGCTACCTGCACCGGTTGATTCAACGGTACACCCCTTCATTCCTGATTTTCCATCTGTTCAGCAGGGCTTTCCATTGGCTGCTTGAACAGTCGAAACCCCATTATGTGTTCGCCACCAGCGAGAATAACAGCATCGGGAGAATCTTCATTGATGAGGCCCAGAATCTTGATATACCCACATTCGGAGTACAGCATGGCACCATCGCACCCTACAATATCGATTACCGTTTTTCCAAAACAGAGGCGGAAAAGGCGTTGCCTGATTATTTCTTTGTCTGGGGTGAGGCAATCAAGGATTATCTGGTGGAAGAACAACAATATGATCCCTCACGAACATTTGTCGTAGGGCAGCTCGAGTACGACCGTGTGCTGGACCGGCTTGCACCCAACCGGACATTATCAGAATTCAAAGAACGGCGTAACAGGCCGGTACTTTTTTTCGCATCCCAAAATCAACCCGACACTCGCAGTCATCTTGAAACGGCGCGAGCCCTCGCACGATTTTGCCGGGATTACGAATTAGCCTGTTGTGTGAAACTTCATCCAGGTGAACATGATGCCACCCCCTACCTGGATCAGTTCAGTCAGTTTCAATGTAAGGATGATCTTATCCTGTTGGATGACTCGATCTATGCGCTGATCGCCGCTTCCGATTTCGGGGCCACCTGTTATTCAACCGTGGCCTGGGAGATCATGGGAATGAAAAAACCGCTCATTATCATCGATCCGCTGGAGTTGAATCTGCTAAACCTGAAAAACAGGGAATCGGTCTACTATATCGGCTACCAGCAGCCCGAATTTCAACAATGGAAAAAGAACATAAAATCTCACATCGATGAGAATTATGACTACGCTGTCCGCAGGTTGGGGCCTCGTGATGGGCGAACCGCCCGCCGAATAC
Source organism: Balneolaceae bacterium (assembly GCA_033722635.1). Taxonomy (GTDB): domain Bacteria; phylum Bacteroidota; class Rhodothermia; order Balneolales; family Balneolaceae; genus JAWVYR01. The sequence continues at coordinate 4,878 of JAWVYR010000013.1, forward strand.
AGAGTACAATAACAGATATTATGGAAGGCTGATCCCTGAGCCGTTAAAGCTTTTCAATATAAGTACAGTCATTGATATATTGACGTTCTGAATTAATGCAATCCTGAGCCGAGGACCTCACATTGGGTATCATTGTACGCCAAAGTATTGCAAACACATTTATCTCCTATGTTGGAGTGGGGCTGGGGTTTGTGACTACTGTCTGGCTCTATCCGCGGATCCTGGATCCCGAAGAATATGGTCTCACCCGTGTGCTACTCTCACTCGGTCTTGTCAGCATGCAGCTGGCAAACCTGGGTATCAGCAACACCATCGTCCGCTTTTTTTCCCATTTCAAGGATGATCCGAAAAACCGTGAAGGATTCCTTTTCTGGATCCTCTTTGTCCCCTTTATCGGATACCTCCTATACGCGGCGTTCATCATCCTGTCCCAGGATTTGATGGTTGGCATCTATACCGATCGATCACCCCTCTTCGGCGACTACTACTGGTACCTGCTGCCGATGGTATTCTTCATGGTTTATTTTTCGGTATTGACCAACTATATCCGGGCGCAATACGATACCATACCCTCGCAATTTTTGATGGATGTGGTGCTGCGCATCGTACACATACTTAATTTGATCGCCTATTTCTATGGGCTGATCACCTTCGATCAGTTTATCGCAATTTTCGTTTTCAACTACGGACTGCAGTTGCTCCTGTTGATTCTCTACATGATCTTGAACAGCTCCATCACCTTCCGGCCCGGTTTCAGACTGATGGCTCCAAAAAAAATGAAAACACTCTCAACCTACGGACTCTATGCTTTCCTGGGAGGAGTGGCAACCATCATCGTCGGAAATATCGACATCATCATGCTCGGGGCCCTGGCGGGTTTGGAGGATACCGGGATCTACGGAATCGCTTTTTACATCGGTTCGGTTATCGCCATACCGCTCAAATCCATTCAAAAGATTTCCTCGCCTATCGTGGCGAACGCATTTCGTGAAAACGATCTCTCTCTCATCGAAACCATCTACAAGAAATCCTCTATCAATCAGATCATTGCAGGCGGATTGCTGTTTATCGGGGTCTGGGCGAACCTGGATAACCTGGCAGCCATTTTGCCTCAAAACTACTATGCGGGTGGTGCAGTTATCCTCGTCATCGGTGCAGCCAACCTTTTCAATATGGCCACAGGGATCAACGGGTCGATCATCCTGAATTCGAAACTGTATCGATTTGATCTCTACTCCACCATCTTCCTGGTGATCGTCACCATCGGTTTGAACTACTACCTGATCCCGCTCTACGGGATCCTGGGTGCCGCGATTGCAACGGCCGCATCCATATTTTTGTACAACCTGATAAAGTTCCTATTTGTCCAGATCAAGTTTTCGATGCAGCCGTTTGAAAAAAATACAGTTGCTGTAATCCTGGTTGGCCTGCTGACCATGCTGGTCATCGAACAGATCGGTCGAATTTCGGGGACCTACGTAGATCTGATGCTCCGGTCGGCAATCGTTACACTGCTTTTTCTCGGACCGATATACCTGCTCAATCTCTCCGAAGATTTTACCGGTTTAATACGTTCTGCGGTTTCTCGAATTCACCAATATTTCGCCAGCTGATACTCTACATGAAAGCGATCAACGTCCTCCATCCCGGCCCCGATTCCACCCTCGAAATTCAGGAATTCCCCGATCCGGAACCCGTCGACGACGAACTGCTGGTGAAGATCGAAGCCACTGCCCTGAACCGGGCCGACCTGCTGCAGCGAAAAGGCGGATACGACCCTCCGGAAGGCGCACCTGAGATCCTGGGGCTGGAGATGGCCGGGATGGTTGAAGCGACCGGCCCGCAGGTTGAACAGTGGAAACTGGGCGACCGGGTTTTCGGGCTCCTGCCCGGCGGTGGATATGCCCAATACTGTACCATCCATGAACGGATGGCGATGCCGGTTCCGGAAGGGCTCTCCTATGAAGAGGCAGCAGCTATCCCTGAAACATTTTTAACCGCCTACCAGGCGCTGAAATGGCTGGGTGATCTGAAACGCAATGAGACGGTGCTGATCCACGCGGGTGGCAGCGGGGTCGGAACCTCCGCGATACAGCTCTCTCGCCACCTGTTCAATGCCCGGATTATCACCACCGCTGGCGAGGAACACAAGTTGGAAACCTGCCGGGAACTGGGGGCTGATTTTGCCTACAACTACCGGAAGCAAAATTTTGCCGAGGAGATCATCGAGGAGCTGGGTGAAGAGAGCGTGGATCTGATCATCGATTTTGTTGGGGCTCCCTACTGGGACAAAAATTTGTCGGTGCTGGCAGTGGACGGACGGGTTGTATATTTGTCCTTTTTAGGCGGCCACCGGCTGGAGGAGATCAGTCTGGTGCCGATCCTTCGAAAAAGGCTGACCGTTATGGGGTCCACCCTGCGCAACCGCAGCCAGGCTTACAAAGTTGAGCTTACCGAAGAATTTGAGAGCCGCACCATTGAACTGTTTCAACGAGGCGTCATCAAACCGGTTATCGATTCGGTATATGACTGGAACGATGTCGAAAAAGCACATCAGCGAATGGCTGACAATGAGAATACCGGCAAGATCGTGCTGACGGGAATGTAAGTGATCACAAATCCAAATGTCCCAATGATCAAATGATCAAACAATCGATTGATAATAACCTCTAATTCGCTCAGGCAATAGGTTATTTGCTTATTTGGTCATTTGAAAATTTGATTATTCGGGAATTTGAATTTTCGGAATTGAATATTCCTTCCTTTATCTTTGACCCGTCAATCCGATAAATCAAGCAACGGCTAACGATGGCACAAACGAAGTATTCCACCCATGCCGGCATGGTCGATATACTTCCCGGTGAAGTGGAAAAATGGCAGTCGATCGAGCGGATCATCCGTGAACAGGCCCGTATATACAATTTCGAGGAGATCCGCACACCGATCATGGAACAGACCGAACTGATCGCCCGTGGGATCGGACAGCTTACCGATATCGTAACCAAGGAGATGTTTGCCTTTGAGCGGGGCGACGATCGGTATGTGCTTCGCCCCGAATGCACCGCGCCGGTCGTCAGGGCTTATATCGAACATCATCTGGAGCAACGTGGCGGAACGCAGAATCTGTTCTATATCGGACCGATGTTTCGCGCGGAGAGTCCCCAAAAAGGCCGGCAGAGGCAGTTTCACCAGTTCGGTGCGGAGATCATGGGATCCAGGGATCCGGTGGCCGATGCCGACATCATTGCATTGATGATGTCGATCTATGAGCGAATCGGTATCACCAACACCACACTGAAGATCAATTCGATCGGGGACCCGGAGAGTCGCGAATCCTACACCAAGGCATTGAAAGAACATTTCAAACCCCATCTGGATCAGATGAGTGAAATCTCGAGAAAACGGTTTGAGAATAATCCACTTCGGATACTCGACTCCAAAGAGGAGGAGGATCAACCCTTTGTGAATGACGCCCCGCTCATTCTCGATTACCTGAACGACGAAACAGCCGATCACTACCGGCAAGTCAAGCTATACCTTGATGACCTTGAGATCAACTACGAGGAGGACCCACACCTGGTACGGGGGCTTGATTACTACACCAGAACCGCTTTCGAGCTGATCAGCCCGGATCTGGGAGCCCAGGATGCACTGGGGGGCGGAGGCCGATACGATCTGCTGGCGGAGGAACTGGGTGGAACAGCCACCCCCGCGGTGGGATTCGCCTCCGGTATGGAGCGCCTGCTGATTGCATGCGAAGAGCAGGGCATAGAACTTGCCGATGCTCGATCAGTGGACCTGTATATCGTCACCATCGGCGATCATGCCCGGCGCTGGGCTCTACGTCAGCTTCCCCGGTTCCGGGAAAAAGGACTTTCATCCACGATGGATTACATCGGTCGATCCATCAAAGCGCAGATGAAGGATGCCGACCGTGAAAATGCCCGGTACACCATCATCGTGGGAGAACAGGAGCTAAGCGATGAAAAATTTACCCTCCGCGACATGAAGGCCAGCGAAGAGGAGCAGCTCCCCCTGGAAAAAATCATGAACAGGCTAAACTGAGCCAACTCCATATAAACTGTCAAGTTTCTGCCGATGAAAAAGTACTACCTGTTCGGGTTCCTGCTCGCTGTTACTGTCCTTTTCCTGTATCACTTTTATGCGGCCAACAGTGCCGAGAAGCAGATCACCGAGGCGATACGGCATCTACCGGAGCAGACCGGGCTGAACTGGACCGTAAAACACTCCACCATCGATATACAACCCTTTTCCGGCGATATCCGCCTGAGCGATATCAGCATCATCCAGAACCGCCAGATAGAACAGATCGAAACGGTCTGGATAGATCTCAGCTATTGGGATTTTCTGAATATCTATCTCCGGGGTATCGAAAAAGGACTGGCACAACTGGAGTCGGGAAAGGTGAGTCTGAAAAATATCTCCTATCTCGACCGCTCAACACTCCGTGAGATCAAAGTTGACTCCAGCCATCTGGCCTACCGCGGCAATTTTCTGGATCTGCTCAGGATGGCGGTGACGCAGCGAGCATCAACCATAAACCATTCCCTGGAGGGATGGAATTACGGGGTACGGCTATCCTTTCCGGCGACACCGGTCGGAAGATGGCGCATCGACTCGCTTCGGGCTGAGAGCCAGCTCCCCCCGGGCACTACCCGGCTGCTGGTAAGCGGAACCAACCAGCTGACAGCATCGAGTCTGTACTGGACCCCCCCGCGGGAGTTGCAGGACCGATACCGGTTCCTCTTCAAGGGCTTCGGATTTGATCCCTCCCGCATTCCGGTGGATCAGGTCTCCCTCCTATACCGGCATGAAGCCGACAGCAATGCGCTGGAGTTGCAGCAAGCATCCGTCACCACCGACCTCTTTAAAGCCGAAGCCCGGGGAGAGATTCTTATTGAAGAGCTCGGTACCGGCCAGGCGAAATTTGACAACATGAAATTGCGTATTTATGACTTCTCCCCGGGATTTAAAAATTTTATGGACAATCTGGAGATTCTGCTCAACAAGCGGATCCGACTGGTCGACGGAGAACTCAACTATCAGATCGAGGGAACATTTAGGGATCCTAAATTCATTAGCATTACAAACTGAAATACAATTGATTAACTCGCATTTCCTGCTGAATGCAAAATAAATCGGGCAGCTTTAATGACTGAACAGCTATTACTTGGACTTATAAGTGTCATCCTATTCGGCATCGGTGCCCAGTGGATCGCCTGGCGTTTCAAGATGCCGGCCATCCTTTTACTGCTCCTGGCGGGCATCGTTGCCGGACCGATTACCGGTGTGTTGAATCCTGACGAACTGATGGGAGAAGCGCTCACTCCCTTTGTATCTTTGTCCGTTGGAATCATACTGTTCGAGGGAGGATTGAGCCTCAAATTTTCCGAACTTCGCAATATCGGCGGCACCGTCATCAAGCTGGTAAGTATTGGAGTGGTGGTTACCTGTATTATCGCCTCATTCACCGCCTACTATCTTTTCGGGCTGGGCCTTGAGCTGTCCGTGCTGCTCGGAGCAATACTGGTGGTGACAGGCCCCACCGTGGTGATACCCCTGCTCAGACAAGTTCGACCCACGGCACAACTCTCTTCACTGCTCAAATGGGAAGGGATCGTGATCGATCCGATCGGTGCCTTGCTGGCGGTACTGGTCTTTGAAGTGATTTTCACCACCGGTTTTACCGAAGCGACCGGCCTGGCTGTGGCCAGCATCCTGAAAACGATCTTTTTTGGCACTCTCTTAGGACTGGCCGGTGCCGGATTGATCTACATCCTGATCAAACGCTATATGCTGCCTGACTTTCTACAGAATCCGGTGGCTCTTATGCTGGTTCTGGTGGTGTTCGGCCTCTCCCACATCTTACAGCACGAGTCGGGTTTATGGGCTACCACAGTGATGGGAATCGCGTTGGCCAATCAGAAATCAGCCCGCATACATCATATTGTAGAATTCAAGGAAAACCTCCGGGTGTTGCTTCTTTCCGCTCTCTTTATATTGCTGGCTGCCCGGATCGAACCTGAAAACCTGGTGAATAGCCTGAACTGGAAGATCGCGGTATTCCTCGCGGTGCTAATCCTGGTGGCTCGTCCCCTCTCGGTCTACCTCTCCACCATCGGCTCCAACCTCAACATTCGTGAAAAGCTTTTCGTCAGCTGGATGGCCCCACGAGGAGTGGTAGCCGCATCGATATCATCGCTTTTTGCAATCGAACTGGTAAACTTCGGATACACACAGGCTTTTCAACTGGTGCCGATCGTCTTCATCGTCATCATTGTGACGGTAGCCATCTACGGGTTGACAGCAGGTCCAGTCTCGCGCCTTCTGAAGGTAGCCAAACCGGAACCCGCCGGATTTTTGATTCTGGGTGCTCATAAGTGGTCACGCAAGCTGGCTTCAGTCCTCCAGGACTCCGGCATCAACGTAAAGGTGGCCGATACCAACCGGCACAATATCAATGAAGCCAAGAAACTGAATCTCGACACCTACTACGGAAATATACTGGCGGAATATGCGATCAGTGAGATCGATCTCACCGGCGTAGGTAAATTGCTGGCCCTTACCCATAACGACGAGGTCAACGCACTCTCGGTGATTCACTTCACCGATCTATTCGGCTCGTCCAATGTCTATCAGCTGCCTGCCATATCTCAGCCAAACCGCAAAGAGTCGGAGATTCCGGAATCGCTGAGCGGGCGAATCCTGTACGATGAACAGCTGAATTACGACACGATTTCTGAGATCGTTTCCGAAGGAGGGGAATTTGAGATGAAAAATATAGAAGAGGATATGAATCTCGAGAAAATAACCGGTCAATTCGGAGAAAAGTTTTTCCCGCTTTTCGCCATCAAAAATAAGTATGCAATCCCCTATACCGTGGACAATGCTCCCAAACTTGAACCCGGGGATACATTGATATACCTGACCAATCCCCTGGAGAAGAAACCCTCCCTCTCGGACCTTCAATCCGGAGAAAAGTCGGAGGCCTAGCTGATTCACCTTAATTTTTATTATCATCCGGGCAGACCGTTAATTAAGCATAATTGCTATAGTGAAGTCCGACCGTTCTACAGGATGGACGTTGTGGATCGATACCGGAGGCACCTTTACCGATTGTATTGGCCGCGATCCGGAGGGAGCTTACCATCGGGTTAAAGTATTGAGCAGCAGCGCTCTGCGGGGAGAGATCGTGTCGCTCATGGAACCCGGTAAATTTCGAATCCATCAGGGATGGAATGCTCCCGGCAACCTGATAAAGGGGCTGAAATTCCGACTGTTGGAGAAAGATCACGCTGAAACGGAGGTTGAATCATTTGATCCGGAAAGATCACTGCTCACCTTAAACCGCCCGCTGTCTTTCGATCAAATCGAGGGATCTGCATTTGAAGTGGTCTCCGAAGAGGAAGCTCCGGTGCTGGGGGCCCGGCTCGTCACTCAAACTGGCGTTGATCGGTCGTTGCCATCCATGAATCTTCGGCTGGCCACCACCAAAGGCACCAATGCCCTGCTTGAGCGTAAAGGTGCAGAAACGATTTTGCTGATAACGAAGGGATTCAAGGATCTGCTGCAGATCGGAGATCAGAAACGGCCGGACCTGTTTGCGCTCGAAATAAACAAGCCGGGACCGCTCTATGCCCGGGTGGTGGAGATTGAAGAACGTATCGATTCCGATGGCGGGGTACATATCCGGCTTGATACCGGCTCCCTGGGACCGTTCATCGAACAGTACAGCGGCAGGGAAAAACCGGCTGTTGCAATAGCATTGATGAACAGCTACAGAAACAGCGCCCATGAAGATCGAATCAGGGATCTGCTGGTGGACCATGAATTTGAACACATATCCCTTTCTTCCGAACTGAATCCCTTTATCAAGATCATCACCCGGGCACAGACCGCAGTCGTGAATGGCTATCTGAGTCCGGTGCTGACCCGCTACCTGGAAACGGTACGATCGGCAGTCGACGAGGGTTCTCTGCGCGTCATGACCAGTGCCGGGGGACTCTCCGCCTACCACCGCTTCAATCCCAAAGACAGCCTTCTGAGCGGCCCTGCCGGTGGAGTGGTCGGGGCATCCAGCATCGGTAAACAGGCCGGTTTCGATAAGGTGATCTCCTTCGACATGGGCGGCACCTCTACCGATGTCTCCCGGTACGATAGTGGATTCGACTACACGTTCGAACACAGGGTTGGAGAGGTCAACCTTGCTGCACCGGCGCTATCGATCGAGACGGTAGCCGCGGGGGGCGGATCGATCTGCCGGTACGACGGACACAAGCTGTCCGTAGGACCTGAAAGTGCCGGAGCCTCTCCCGGTCCCGCCTGCTACGGAGCCGGTGGTCCGTTGACACTGACCGACGTAAACCTCTTGCTCGGTAGACTGGATGCCGAAAATTTTCAAATACCTATCGACAGGAGCGCCGCGGAGAAGGCTTTTGAACAACTGCTGGAACAGCTCGATCAGACTTCCGAACGAGAACATCTGCTTGAAGGATTTCTGGAGATCGCTAATGAACGAATGGCTGACGCCATCCGCAAGATTTCGCTTCGCAAAGGATATAATCCCGGGAAATACGCACTGGTGGCTTTTGGGGGAGCTGGAGCCCAGCACGCCTGCGCCATCGCCGGGCACCTGGGCATGCAGCATATTTTAATTCCCGCCAATGCAGGACTGTTGAGTGCTTACGGACTGGGCAACGCGGTTGTCGAACGGTTTGCCGAAACGCAACTACTGGAAACGCTGGAAAAAATCGAAACCGGCATGGATCACCAGTTGGATCGCCTCAGGGAAGAGGCGATCGGGAAGCTGCGTGAGGAGGGATTCAACGAACAGCAGACGGAAATCCGGCGCCAACTGATATTTATGCGCCTGAAGGGTCAGGAATCGACAATTGAGATCGAATACAACAGCGGAATGAACCTCCAAAAAGCGTTCAAAACAAGCTATGAACAACGCTATGGGCACTGGATTTCGGATCGTGAAGTCGAGATTGAATCGATCCGGGTGGTTGCCTCCACCAGACAAAAGGAGGAGCAACTGATCGAGCTTGCGAATGCTGACACCCCGCGGCCCGAGTCTCTTCGCAGCAAAGAGGTTCAGTTCAACCAGAACCGGATGGAAACGCCGATCTATGAACGAGACCGGTTTCGGGCCGGCCATACCATAGAGGGTCCCGCGATCATACTGGACCCTTACAGCACTATTGTACTTGAACCGGGATGGAAGTCCGAGATGAAGAGCAACGGAACCCTGCATCTTCGTTCTCTGAAGGAGGATTCCGATATGCAATTCAGAGCCAGCGAATCGGTGGCCCTCGAGCTATTTACAAATCGATTCACTTCGATCGCTGAGGAGATGGGGGAAATGCTTCGGAGAACCGCCCTATCGGTCAATGTAAAAGAGCGACTAGATTTCTCCTGTGCTCTGCTCGACCGGGAGGGCAAGCTGGTGGTCAATGCCCCGCATATACCGGTGCACCTGGGAGCCCTGGGGCGCTGTATCCGGCACCTGAAACAGACGATGGAGATGGCACCCGGGGATGTGATCGTCACCAATCATCCCGCTTTCGGGGGGTCACACCTGCCGGATATCACGGTGGTCACCCCGGTGTTCCACGATCGGGATACCCTGGTCGGGTATGCGGCAAACCGGGCGCACCATGCCGAGATCGGCGGCCGGCGGCCCGGCTCCATGCCGCCGGATGCCACCTCGCTGGCTGAGGAAGGGGTGGTGATCCCTCCCTCCTATCTGATACGGGAAGGAGGGGAACGCTGGAGTTCCATCCAGGATCTGTTGGAGCAGGCCCCCTATCCGACTAGAAATGTCCGGGAAAACATGGCGGACATGAGGGCCCAGGTGGCCGCCAACCACCGGGGCGTACGCAAGCTCAAACAGATGGTGGATCGACATACGCTGGACCGGGTGAGCTATTTTATGGGGCAAATCACCGGGCAGGCCTCCTCCAGGATGCGGAAGACGATCCACGAGATTCCGGACGATATTTACCGTTCGGAAGAAACCCTCGATGATGGCACTCCCTTGCGAACGGAGATCAGCGTACAGGGTGATCAGATCACAGTCGATTTTACCGGAACCGGACCGGTGCATCCCGGTAATCTCAACGCCACCCCCGCTATTGTCAGCAGCGTCGTGATCTACTGGTTGCGCCTGCTGGTCAATGAACCGCTTCCGCTCAACGAGGGCCTGCTGGAACCGGTTGAACTGATACTGCCCGAATCGCTGCTCAATCCCCCGTTTGACAGGGATCCCTCGAAATGCCCTGCGATTGTGGGTGGCAACGTCGAGACCAGCCAGCGGCTGGTGGACACGCTCCTCAAACCTTTCAACCGCATCGCCTGCAGCCAGGGAACCATGAACAACATTCTCTTCGGCAACGAATCGTTCGGTTACTACGAGACGCTGGGGGGCGGTACCGGTGCCGGACCCGACTTCGACGGGACCGACGCAGTACATCATCATATGACCAATACCGCCGGCACCGACCCGGAGATCCTGGAACACCACTACCCGGTACGGTTGGACCGCTACGAAATTCGGCGTGGTTCGGGAGGAAGTGGCAGGCGGTACGGGGGTAACGGCATTGTTCGGGAGATGACATTTATGGAACCGGTGAGCTTGTCGGTACTGACCCAGCATCGAACCGTAGCCCCGTACGGACTGGAGGACGGCAAGCCGGGTGCAACCGGAGAGCAGTGGATTGTCACGGCGAACAGTACAAAAAGCCTGGGCCCGGTAGACGGCGCTGAGCTGCAGCCGGGAAACCGATTTATCATCCACACCCCCGGCGGAGGCGGCTTTGGAAAAGATCAATCCTGATTGTCAAACGAACCGATGAAACAGCGTCTGCTCAACATACTTTTTTGGTCGGTGCTGTCGGCCGCTTTTATAGGACCGGGCACCATCACCACTGCGGCCTCTGCCGGGACCGAATTTGGTTTCGCTTTGCTCTGGGCATTGGTATTCTCAACGATCGCCTGTATCGTGCTGCAGGAAGCCAGTGCCCGCCTGACCCTGCTCTCCGGCATCAACCTGGGAGAAGCGATCTGGAAGAAATTTCGCAGCAGCGGCGTGGGCAAATTTCTTGCCTATCTTGTATTAAGTGCCATCCTGCTGGGGTGCGCGGCTTATGAAACCGGGAATATCCTCGGAGCAGTAGCCGGTGCCGCTCTTATCACGGATCTGTCATCCGTGGTGCTCACACTGATCATAGGGATGTCAGCTGCCCTGCTGTTGTGGTATGGCACCACACGATTCATCGCACAAACACTCGGTATCATTGTAGCGGTGATGGGGCTCTGCTTTTGCACCACCGCCGTGATCATGGGCCCTTCTCCCGGATCACTCCTCGCCGGCAGCCTGTTACCCTCGTTTCCCGATGGCTCCGGGCTGTTGATCATCGGGCTGATCGGCACCACGGTGGTTCCCTATAACCTTTTTCTCGGCTCGGGATTGAAGCACGCTCAAACACTTAAGGAGATGCGATTTGGCCTGATCGCCGCCATCGCCCTGGGCGGCATCGTATCCATGGCTGTATTGGTGGTGGGTACCGCCATAGCGGGTTCCTTTTCATACGAAGCACTGGCCGGCCAGCTCGGCAGCCGGCTGGGAAATTGGGCCGCCACCTTTTTCGCTGCAGGCCTTTTTTCCGCGGGACTCAGTTCCACACTCACCGCTGCCCTCGCCGCAGCAATAACCGCCCGCAGCTTTCTCCCATCGGAACAGCCCGAACGATGGAGCGAAAAGGGGCGCTATTACCGCGGGGTCTGGGGAGGAGTCCTCGGCGTGGGTATGCTGTTCGGTGTGTTGCAGGTACAGCCGGTGCCTGCAATCATCCTTGCCCAGGCCCTGAATGGTATCATACTGCCCTTCGTGTCGATATTCCTGCTGTTGATGGTCAACCATGCAGGGCTGCTCGATTCGACAGCCATCAACAGCACGGCATCGAATATCCTGATGGGCCTGATTGTCTTTATAGCGATGATGATCGGGATCACCAACCTGTTCAAAGCGGTAAACAGTGTGCTTCAGGTATCCCTGGTGGATGAAGAGATCATTCTCATTGCCTCAATCCTGGGCTCACTGTTGGTTTCCATACCCGTAATTCAAACCTTGAGAAATTACCGGAACAGGTAATATTTTCACTCCAACACTGTTTTCATATTAATCGATATGAGCATGAACGGATTTACAACCATGCAGATCAGAATCGCTTCCACATTTTTATTCATTACCATTATCGGCCTGATGGCCTTTTCCTGCGTTACTTCCGAGCAGTCCGCCTCCACAAAACGGGAAGCCAGGGAATACTATACCTCCTCATTCCCCGATCGCAACATCTCCTCCTCGCTTGAGAATATCCAGCGCTCCATCAAGCGGATCGTAACCTCGGCAACCTATCAAACCTTCTATATGGGAGACCAGCTGATCATCCGGGATCAGATCGATCCTGACAATCTACGGTCGCAAGCTACGCGGGTCCTGACTTCCACGGAGAATACCGCCGGAACGGCGATCGCCCTCTACAGCAGCTTCCGGGGGAAGATAGCGCTGCTGACCTGTGCCCATGTTGTAGATTTTCCCGACACATTGATAACTTACCGTGAGGAAGATCGGCTCCCGCCGAACACCTATGTCCGTTCTGTTACTGTAAAACAGCTACAGACCAATTTTATCTATGATCTCCCGGATGTGGGAGAGTTTGAAATCGTCGATATGGATCAGGATCTGGATCTGGCCCTGCTGGAAGTGGATCAGAAAGAGTTTGACAATCTCAATCTACCTACGTTGCCGCTGCAGCTTGGCGACTCCCGACAACTGCGATTGGGCTCATTTCTGTATATTCTCGGTTATCCGAAGGGGTATACGATGGTCACCAAGGGCATCGTAAGCAATCCTAACAGAACCGCCGATGGAGATTTCCTGACCGATGCCCTCTTTAACCCGGGAATCAGCGGAGGTCTGATCATCGCTAACCGGGGCGACTATCCTGCATTTGAATGGGTTGGCATGGCCAACACCGCATCAGCCACTTCTGAATTTTCACTGATACCGAACCCTGTCCTAAACTACAAGTACGAGACTCCCTCACCATATCCCGATACGCTTGCAACCTTCGTGCATGAGTATTCCCGCCTGTCATACGGTATCACCATGGCCATTCCGATGCAGAAGATAGCTGCGTTCATGCAGCGGCAGGAGCGCTACCTCAAAGACAACCGGTATCACATGAAGTATGATTTCAGCGCCGTCCGCTGATTTTCCAATCTACAATAAGCCCTCCTTCGGATGCGGAAAAAATTTATTTCTCTGGATGAAGATGCTATGAAGGATCTGCGGGGGAATAGGGAACATCTTTCATCCATCACATTTAAATATTCAGTAAACAGTTTGTAATTTCCGCTGCAAACAGCTGACAACCAAAATGGAACAACCAACGGTATTAAAATTCGGCGGCACCTCCATGGATGATGAACACACATGGAGAAGGGTGATGGATATCATCAAACGGTATGACGATCCCTTGGTCGTGGTCTCCGCCACCGCCCGGACCACCCGGAGGCTACTCGAGGCAGCCGAAACCGCTGTCGGAGACCTGCAGGGAGCAATGCAGCTGAATGAAGAGATTGCTGATCGACACAGAAAACTGATCAGCAATTTTCTTAATCATCACAATCCGGGAGATCGTCAACAGATTCAGGAAGCCTGCTACCGCTGGATCGACGACCGTATGGAAGAACTCAACCGATATCTTCAGTCGATCAACCGGGATCAACATTTGAGTCCGGGGATCCGTGATGCCGTGGCCAGTACCGGTGAGCAGCTCTCCTCTTTTCTTTTTGCTCGGGCTGCCAAGGTATATGGTCTGAATACACGCATGATCGACGCGGGAACTGTCATCAAAACCGATGCGGCTTTCGGCAGGGCCAACCCGCAGATGGACCAGATCGGGGAACGGGCGATGGTGCTGGCCGAGCTCATCTCCGACGGAATTATACCGATTGTCGGCGGTTATTTTGGTAGAAATGAATCCGGCGAGCTGACCACCCTCGGCTTTGAGGGATCTGATTACACAGCCAGTATCCTGGGATCGGTGCTAAATGCGAAAGCCGTGGAGATCTGGACCGATGTCAGCGGCATCTATACCTGTGATCCCCGGTATGTTGAGCAGGCAAGCCCCATACCGGCAATGACCTTCAGGGAGGCCACCGAACTGGCCTATTTTGGCGCAAAAGTGTTGCATCCCGCCACCATGAAACCGGCCGCCCGGCAACAGATTCCGGTGCTGGTTAAAAATATCTTCGAACCCGACCATTCCGGAACATGGATTGGACCGGAGGCTGATTCCCCAACCATGGTACGGGCCATGACCTTTCTGGAGGATATTGCAATCGTGACCGTGACCTCCGGAGAGATGTTGATGGGATATGAATTTCTCTCGGGGGTATTCGGTATACTCGACCGCCACCACCTCACGGTCGACGTGGTTACAACGACCGAGGCCTCCGTCTCGATCGCATTGAAAAAAGGACCCGGACTCGAAGAGGCCATTGAGGAACTGAATGAGCTTGGAACTACGACCACCACAGATAATAAGGGGCTGATCAGCCTGATCGGATGTTCCGTTGATAAGACACGGGATATCCTGCAAACCGTGTTACAGTCCGTAGCGAAATCAGAGATCGCTATGATATCTTTCAGCCGTTCAAAACAAAATTTGAATATCGTCATGGATGAGGCAGAACTGCTCGATGCGGTACGGCTGATTCATGACTCACTTTTCGTCATTACCGGCGCCACCAA